>NZ_JAAGOG010000076.1:0-33552 GCF_010747425.1 Nostoc sp. UIC 10630 | reverse complement strand
CGAACGCTAAATCAGCAAATGCGAACGCTAAATCAGCAAATGCGAACGCTAAATCAGCAAATGCGAACGCTAAATCAACAAATGCGAACGCTAAATCAGCAAATGCGAACGCCAAATCAGCAAATGCGATCGCCAAATATAACATTAGAAAGGGGAAACTAGTAGTCTGCCAACCCAAAAATGCGCTTGTGAGGTCTGGGTAAAGGGTAAAGAGTAAGGGATTTAAAACCTTTCCCCCTGCCCCTTATCCCTACTTCGTGGGGGCCCCACCTTCCCCCTTTCCCTTTACCCCGCCAAGCTATGGTGTACACACAAGTACTAAAAACCTCGATCGCTTAAGGCAATTTAACCGTTTTTATACGCAGACAAATATATTCTCTGCGTATTTTTTATGAAAAAAAGATTCATCCCAATGTATATTTCCGCATTATTTTGGGAATCATAAATCGAGGAAGCATGATAAACCGCAAAATATGACTTCCTGAAATATCACGTAACTTTTAGAGGATAATTATGTCTAAACGCAAGTTGCCCAAAGGCCGTAGTGTTAGTTCAGTTGCTCTAGAACCAGAAGTTGCGATCGCACTCCTTGGACTTTTTTCCGCAGCAGCCGATGGTGAAGGTATTTCTTCCACAGAAGAATATGCTTTAAGTGAATTTCTCGGTCGGGTTGACTTATTTGAAGATTACTCTGAAGAAGACTTTGAAGAATTGACCGAAAAAGTCGTCAGCTTGATTGAAGAAGAAGAACCAGAAGATTTAATCGCCCAGTCCATCGAATCCTTACCCAATAGAGGTTATCGTGAAGCTGCATACATCACAGCTATCTTAGTTGTGGGGATTGACGAAGAAGTACCCGAAGCTGAACAAGATTATATATCTGAACTTCAAGAAGCCTTAAAAATTTCAGACGAACGCGCACAAGAACTTATAGATGCAGTGTTCGGAGAAGACGAAGAAGAAGAAGAGGAGTAATCTTTATTGAATTGCAACCTCAGTCATCTACCATCTTTAATTTGAGGTTGCTAATTTAGAGTATGAAATAATTTTGTTTGAGTTAAGTTGTTCCGATTCCCGACTTCATAAAGAAGTTGGGAATCTTGCATTTTATCAAAATTAATCCGATAGAGCAATACAGTTTAGAATGAGCAACAAAACCCTTATTGTAGAGACGCGATTTATCGCGTCTTCTGAACCGTATTGTCCGATAGAGGACTAATTAGAAATTGGTACATTTTTAAATGCGGCTGTATCTGGCACAAAAATGTCCAAGTTATTAACACCATCGGGAACTCTTAGCCAGATATAAGCATCTGCGGAGGCTTGTGGGCGTACTTGAAACAAAGAAACGCTTCCTGTTGAGCGATTGAGAGCAATTCCTTTGTAGGTTACGCTAGTCTCAGGATTACGGGCTGTTGTACTAGCCACCGATATAATATCACCAACAACTCCGTCTGTGGCAAGGCGACGAATCCGCATTTGCAGATTTACCACATCACGGTTTCCAGTTTCTGGATCTTTAATTCGCTTTGCTGAAAGTAACTCAACTTCTGCCTTTTTGCCAAAAGCAGGCTGCACAAATTGACCAGGGCTAATTGCTGAAGTTGTAGCACTGGCTGGAGATGGTGAGGCTGTTGCTTGTGGAGAAGTTGTAGCTGTAGGAATTGGCACTTGAGTGGGAATGGTGCTGCTGACTGTATTACGAGCATTTAGTGTCTGCCGTAACGTGAAAACTTCATAAGCTACATAGCCGCTACATCCCAAAGCCAAAGTAGAGAGTAATACAGCTACCCCAGATAAAAATGTACTCACACTGTTGCCTCGATTTCGTATTTCTGTAGTATGTGCAGGTTGACTTACGTTTCTATTTTGTAGTCCCATAAATTATGTTTGTGCAATCGCCCACGTATGAAACATGTGAACATTTTCCCTATACTAGTTAAGTAACTTTACTGAGCCAATTCTTCTCTCTCCGGAAAGAAGTTGTTGGCAAGCTAAAAATATCTATCTTTGGGATAAGAAAAATTGGTGAGACTTAAGACTTTCAATCAACCACTGGGTGTTTTGTTAATATTCTTGACTAGCCAGATAGGATTTAGTCCTATTGCGAAAGCACAAACCCAAGTCGCGCCAACAAGCAGTACAAAATCAATTTGCTCTACCCAACTGGGAACAGCTATAGATGCTGTAATCAATCGTCCTTTATTTAGTCGGGTGCGCTGGGGAATTTTGGTACAACCCCTGTCAAGTGGGCAAACTCTTTATAGTCGGGATGCTCAAAAATATTTTACTCCTGCTTCTAACCTCAAATTGCTGACAACAGCAGCTGCATTGCAGCAATTGGGTGCTAATTTTCGGATTCGCACCTCTATTTATCAGAATGGCAATGGTGTTTTACGTGTTGTCGGTAGGGGAGATCCCAGCTTAAGTGATACTCAACTGCAAACATTAGCACAGCAGCTAAAACAGAAAGGTATTACTCAAATTCAGAGGTTGATAGCTGATGATAGTTATATTCAAGGGGATATTGTTAACCCAACCTGGCAATGGGAAGATGTGCAGTCAGACTATGGCGCACCAGTTAACAGCTTTATTCTGAATCAAAATATTTTTAGCTTAAAACTTGTACCGCAGGCTGTAGGTAAATCTTTACAAGTGGTATGGACTGATGTTGGCGAGGCGAAACAGTGGCGGACAATTAATCAGTCCGTAACCGTTGCCCAAAATCAACCAAGCTACATCAATGTTACCCGTGAATTATCAGGAACAGTATTGCGAATTCAAGGACAACTAACAACGAATTCAGAACCGTCTTTAATAGATTTGCCTGTAGTTGATCCTAATTATTACTTCTTACGGCGCTTCCGTACTGCTTTGGCAACAGAGAAAATTACTTTGGGACAAACATTAGTAGTAAATGGTGGTATTAATCAAGAAGAAATAGCTTTTGTAGAGTCACCACCTTTATCTGAATTATTAATGGAAACTCTTCAAAATAGTAATAATCTTTATGCTGAGGCACTATTGAGAGCATTAGCTGGGGAAAAACCCAGAGTGAAAACTAAAACTAGCGTTGATATTGGTTTAGAAGCTGTCAAAGCGAGTTTAACTCAATTGGGAGTTGAACCAGCAAATTATATTTTAGTAGATGGTTCAGGTTTATCACGTCGGAACTTAGCGACACCAGAAGCTTTTGTACAAACTTTGCGAGGGATGGCAAGAACACCAGCAGGATATGTGTATCGCGCATCTTTACCCGTAGCAGGTAAAATTGGAACCTTAAAAGGGCGCTTTCAAAACACATCTGCTGAGGGAATTGTGCAAGCAAAAACAGGTACATTAACGGGTGTAGTCTCTCTATCTGGATATATAAATGCGCTTAAATATGAGCCGTTAGTTTTTAGTATTATTGTGAATCAATCGGAGCAACCTGCAACTATTCTGCGTCAGGCTATTGATGAAATTGTTGTGTTGTTAACGCAGTTGCAGCGTTGTTAACAAATATTTAAAGATGCAAAATTTTGTGTCTCTACATTTGCTTGCTCTGATAAATAATTGTAGCGATCGCAGTATCAAACAATCAGAACATTGGTACTGCTATAACTTATTGACAATAAAGTCCTAGACTCCGAGCTTTCACTTGGATTCAAACATAAAGACAATAATTTTTAATAGTTTAGCGCAGTTATAGTCTACTTTATAACGACAATTAGATCAGTAATACTGGCAAAAAATATGTGGTATAAATACAAAAATCTTGGATATTACGTGTTTTTCCTGATTACACTGCTTTTAAATGTGACTACGATAGAGCGCATAACAATATGATATGTCTTCAATTATGCGGCGTATTATTATTTAACTCAAATAGATAAACGCCTTAGCTAACTCCGACATAAAAACGAAATCATACAATAAAAATTTGTAGCTTTATTGTTCATTACTTTAATGGAGCATGATTTTGTATGCCAATTTTGAGTTACAAAAATTAGTGGAAATTAACAAAGTTAAAAAGCTAGAAGTAATTTTTAATGAAGACTAATACGAATAGCTACCTAATCAAGTACTTAAAAACATTCGCAGTTTGAATATATTCAAAATTATCACATGGTAATCAACCTACAAAAAGGGCAACGTATCTCACTTTCTAAAGAAGCACCTGGGCTAACAAAGCTGATGTGTGGGCTAGGCTGGGATATAGCAAAACGTTCTGGTGGCAGTTTTTTTGGGGCTTTCGGTAATACTCAAAACTGCGACTTGGATGCTTCTGTAATCTGTTTAGATAAAAATGACAAAATAACAGATATCGGTAACGTTCTTTACTTTGGAAATTTATTGCACAAATCAGGAGCTATTACCCATTTGGGTGATAATCTCACTGGTGCAGGTACAGGTGATGACGAGCAAATTATTGTAGATTTAGCTCGACTACCAAAAGAGATTGTCAAACTAGTTTTTACGGTTAATATTTACGACTGTATTGCTCGTAAGCAAGAATTTGCACAGGTACAAAATGCCTTTGTGCGCTTGGTTAATACATCTAACAATCAAGAACTGGCCAAATATAATTTATCTGGTTCTGAATACAAAGGAATGACCGGGATGATTATGGCTGAAATTTACAATCACAATAATGAGTGGAAAATGGCAGCTATTGGTAACGGCATTAATGTTAATGGTTTGCAGGGACTTATGAAAGTCTATGCTTAACTACTTATTGAGTTACCCAACTCAATAACAACTTTGCATAAAATTCGTTTTGAAAAAATAGGGAGTAATTATGTCAATAAACCTCAGCAAAGGCGAAAGAATCAATCTTTCAAAAGAAGTGCCAAGCTTAAAAAATGCTGGTATTGGTTTAGGATGGGATATCAACGTTACAGATACAGGTACAGTTTTTGACCTTGATGCTTCTATCTTTATGTTAGGTGCTAACGGGAAAATTCCTAATGAAAAATACTTTGTTTTCTATAACAACTCCCAATCACCAGATGGTTCTGTAAAACATGAAGGAGATAGCAGAACCGGAGAAGGGCTTGGAGACGATGAAACAATTCAAATTGATTTGAGCAAAGTTGATGCTTCGGTTCAAGAAATAGTTTTTGTCGTCACCATTCATGAAGCAGAGCAAAGAAAGCAAAATTTTGGACAAGTCAGAAACTCATTTATCAGAATTTATGATAACGCCACAGAAAAACAAATTGCTAAGTATGAATTAGATGAAGATGCTTCCGCAGAAACTGCAATTGAATTTGGTAAGCTTTATCGAAAAGATGGGGAATGGAGATTCCAAGCTGTCGGTGCTGGTTATAAATCAGGGCTACAAAGTTTTGTAGAACGATATGCTGCTTAGTAGCTATCTCAAAAGGTAATAAGTAAAAAGGGGGTAACAGTCATGAATACCCCCCTTTTTTTGTATGAATTAATTAACCAAAGTTAAAGTTATAGGATGTATATGAAATGGAAATTGAATTAAGCAAAGGTGGGAGATTTAATCTTTCTAAAGAATCTCCCAATTTAAAGAAAGTAGCTATTGGCTTGGGTTGGCAAACAAATCAAGCTGGGCAAAATTATGATATTGATGCTTCCGTATTTATGTTAGATGCGAATGCTAAAATACCCGATGAAAAATACTTTATTTTCTACAATAACCTACAATCACCCGATGGTTCTTTAAAACACTCAGGAGATAATAGAACTGGAGAAGGTAATGGAGATGACGAGACAATTTATGTTGATTTGGAAAAAGTCAATCCAGCTATTCAGGAAATAGTTTTTGTTGTCACTATTCATGAAGGGCAAGAAAAAAATCAAAACTTTAGCCAAATAAAAAATGCCTTTATCAAGATTTACAATCACGAAAACGAAAATTCTCTAGCTCGGTATAACTTAAAAGAGGCTTTTTCTCAAGAGACATCTTTGGAATTTGGACGCTTGTATAAAAAGGACAATGAATGGAGATTTCAAGCAGTAGGAGAAGGCTATAGTTCTGGGCTAAAAAGTTTTGTAGATAAATATATTGGAGAAACTAAACAAGAAAAAACTCAAGAATCTCCGAAAGTAGAAAGTGAGAAAAAAACCTATGAAAATCAAGGAAATATAGTATTAGATAAAAAGCTTGAAAGTCAAGCACCACATATTTTTAATCTTGCTAAAAAAGCAGATATATCACTTCAAAAAGTAAATCTCACCAATCATAAAGCTAAGGTTGTGCTTTGCCTTGATATCTCTGGTTCAATGAGTTCGCTCTATTGCACAGGTAAAATCCAGAGGTTCGCTGAAAAAATCCTTGCTTTAGGATGTCGTTTTGATGAAAATGCCTCTATTGATATATTTCTATTCGGAGTTGAAACTCATAATGTAGGTGCAATGAGTATTGAAAATTTTAAAAACTTTATTCCAAATCTACTAAAACAGTATCCGCTCGAAGGCGGTACTTACTATGGTAAAGCTGTCAACATGATTAGAAAAGTTTATTTTCCAGTATCTAAAAAAGGAAGCCAAAAAAATACTACACCCCTAAGTCAACCAGTTTATATTATGTTTGTTACAGATGGAGCAACATCTGACGAGCCACAAACAGAACAGTATCTTAAAGAGTCTTCCTATGAACCTATTTTTTGGCAATTTATGGCTATTGGCAAGTCACGTAAGGATGCTAAGGGTAAAGGCATTTTAGGCTGGTTATCTCAAGCAAAAACAAGTGATTTTACCTTCTTAGAACGACTGGATGAAATGAGCGATCGCTATATTGATAATTCAGATTTTTTTAGTTTAGAAGATCCAGAAAGTATAGCAGATCAAGAACTTTATGATTTACTGATGACTGAATATCCCGACTGGCTAAAAATAGCTAAAACAAAGAATTTGTTACAATAAAAACCCCTGATTATAAAATAAATGTCCCTTTCCAAAAACTCAATCACAATCATTGACAGTTTACGGTTTTAATCTGTGGTAATGTCAAGAACTCTAAGTCCCATGATTACTAAATCTCGTTCAACACTGTCAATTTCGGCAACTTTAGGTAAATGTCCCCAAGGTTGAAAACCAAATGTTTTAAAAAGGTTTAAACTAGGCTGATTGTGGGCAAAGATGAAGCCTAGTAGGGTATTTAAACCCAAACTACGGCTTTCGCTAATTGCTTGTCCTAATAGTTGTCGTCCCAAACCACAGCGATGAAATTGAGGGGCTATATAAATACTAATTTCGGCAGTCTTATTATAGGCGGGCCGCCCATAAAAGGGTTGGAAACTAAGCCATCCAGCAATTACTCCCTCCACTTCGATTACCCAAAGTGGCCGTTGTGAAGGCGATCGCGCCTTAAACCAAAGAAGGCGACTTTCTACAGATATTGGCTCTAAATCAGCAGTTGCCATGCGGCTAGGAATTGCAGCATTATAAATTGCCACAATTGCAGGTAAGTCAGTTTCAGTCGCATGGCGAATAGTCATTGCTAGCGTCTCGGAGAAAATATTGAGAAAATATTTAAAAATAATACAGCGTTACGCAAGCCCTAATACACCCTTATCTCTTAGAAAGCTATTTGATTTACTCAGCAAAGAAATACTGATATGCGCCCGTAAAATTCTATCCAGCTAAAACATAGAAATCTCAAATCTGATAGCTTAAAGTTCACCACTAATGTTACATCTAGTATCGTTGAGTGGGGAAAAACCAGCGTGAAAGCACAGGTATTTAGAGGCGTTAATCAACTGTCTTACGAAGATATCCCAGTTCCAACTCTGGAACCAGACGAAGTGCTGGTACAGGTACGGGTTGTGGGATTGTGTCAATCAGATATTAAAAAAATTCGTTATCCACTGTATGAACCGCCGCGCATTTTTGGACATGAAACTGCCGGCACGATCGCAGCAATAGGGAATAATGTCAAAGGTTGGCAAGTTGGACAACGGGTAGCAGTGATGCACCACATCCCTTGTATGCGTTGTGCCTACTGCCTAAATGATAATTTCTCGATGTGTGATGTTTACAAAAACATCTCCACTACCGCAGGCTTTAACGCCAGTGGCGGCGGTTTTGCTGATTATGTCAAGGTTCCTGGACATATTGTGGAAAATGGTGGGTTGATTCCCATCCCGGATAACATCAGTTTTGAAGAAGCGAGTTTTGTAGAACCAACTAACTGCTGTTTGAAGGCGGTGAGAAAAGCTCAAATTGCTCCAGGACAAACTGTATTAGTTACTGGTGCTGGGCCAATTGGGTTAATGTTTATCATGTTGGTGAAGTATTTCGGAGCAAAAGCGATCGCTACTGATTTACTACCCTCTAGAATTGATAAAGCCTTGAGTGTCGGTGCAGAAGCGGCTTTTGATGCGCGCGATCCTGATTTACCCGCCAAAATCTCTGCCTTAACTGGTGGACTAGGTGTTGATGTTACCTTGTTGGCTGTTCCCAGTGAAAAAGCCTTCTTTCAAGCACTTGATAGTACCCGCAAAGGCGGTAAAATCTTATTTTTCGCCGAATTTCCTGATGAGGTGGAAATTCCCATCAACCCCAATATTCTCTACCGTCGGGAAATTGACTTGATAGGCAGTTACAGTTCCTCTTATCGGCTTCAGAGTCTATCAGCCGATATTGTGTTTAATCAGCGAATTGATGTAAAAGCGTTGATTAGCGATCGCTATCCATTAAAAGATTTATCAGCAGCTGTTGAGCAAGCGATCGCACCCACACCGGATACTTATAAAATCTTAATTTATCCGTAAAAGGAAGATTAGGGAGATAGGAGAGTGTTAAAACTAGAAGTTTAAAGTTCTGTCTGAGATTCAGCTACGAAGCTAAAAGGTTCAACGATGAAGCTCAAAGGTTCGACGATGAAGCTCAAAGGTTCGACGATGAAGCTCAAAGGTTCAACGATGAAGCTCAAAGGTTCGACGATGAAGCTCAAAGGTTCGACGATGAAGCTAAAAGGTTCAACGATGAAGCTCAAAGGTTCAACGATGAAGCTCAAAGGTTCAACGATGAGGCTCAAAGGTTCAAAGTTCAACCTTAAAAGCTCAAGTTTGATCCTCATCTCTCTCACTTTCCCCTTGTCCCGAACAAAATGCTTATTACCCTACTTTTCGTAGCTCTACTAGCTTTCTACGTCGCTTGGAATCTCGGAGCAAACGATGTTGCTAATGCAATGGGAACCTCTGTTGGTTCCAAAGCTGTTACTCTCAAACAGGCACTAATTATTGCTGGGGTATTAGAGTTTACGGGTGCTGTATTGTTTGGACATGAGGTAACGGAAACTCTCGCAACGAAAATTGCTAATCCCGCCTTATTCGCGGCTACACCCCAAATATTAGTTACTGGGATGGTAACGGTATTAATATCGTGTGGTGTGTGGTTGCAAATTGCCACATCACGCGGTTTACCTGTATCCTCTTCTCATGCGGTTGTTGGTGCGATCGCTGGATTTAGTTGGGTGGCTTTGGGAGTAGGTGCGATTGATTGGTCATCAATTGGCTTAATTAGCATTGGCTGGGTTTTAACGCCATTAATTAGTGGTGCGATCGCTGCTTTATTTTATAGTCAAATCAAGCACTGGATTTTAGATCAACCCAATCAAATAGTCCAGTTACAAGAATGGATTCCCTGGTTGAGTACTGCGCTGCTAGGTGTATTCGGCGTGATTGTATTACCATCGCTAACTGAACCGCTAACCAATTTTGTAATTGAGCTTGGTTTTACGATCCCTTCTCATGACATCCCACTTTTAACAGGTGCGATCGCAGCAATTGGACTCACAATCTTTAGTTGGCGACAATTAGGAGATAAGAGAGACAAGGGAGACAAGGGAGAAATACTCCCTAATCCTGTAGAAAGATTATTCGGTCGATTTCAACTACTAAGTGCTTGCTTTGTCGCCTTTGCTCACGGTTCTAATGATGTGGGAAATGCGATCGCTCCTTTAGCTGCGATCGTTTACATCAATCGTACTGGTAACGTACCTACAGATGGTCTTACCATCCCGCTTTGGATTTTAATCCTTGGTGGTGCTGGTATTGTTGGTGGTTTAGCTGTTTGGGGAAAAAAAGTCATTGCCACCATTGGCGAAAACATTATTGCCTTGCAACCTAGTAGTGGTTTTTGTGCCGAACTTGCTACTGCCACCACCATCCTCATCGCCTCTCGGTTAGGTTTACCAGTCTCCACTTCCCACGCTCTCGTCGGCGGTGTCGTTGGTATTGGACTAGTGCAAAATATTAAATCGATTAAGTTCCAAACACTAAAAGGTATTGCTGCTGCATGGCTAATTACAATCCCTGTGAGTGCTTTACTTAGCGCTGCCATTTTTAGCATCGCCCGAATTTTATTCCGCTAAGAATTATTAATCTTTTCCTAAATTTTTCATCTACTAAATCTACTCAAAGTAGAACTTAAACTGCAACAACAGCAAAAAAGCGTGTTTTTGCAGAATTGCTGCTCATTCATTAGAATGTTGTGCAGGGGATAGCGTAACTTTGAATTTCCACAGAAAGATACTTTAATCTCCATTTAGAGATATAAACTGTCACACAAGTTACATTCCATAGAAATTTACAACTAGTTTCGCAAGTCAGATAACTTTCTGCCTAAGAGGTTGTTTAAAAAGTGGTTAGTTGTGATTTTAGGCACTTATTGATCCCCCCTAACCCCCCTTAAAAAGAGGGGAACCGGAATCAAAGTCCCCCTTTTTAAGGGGAGCCAGTGCGGTCTTCTCCCAAAGGGAGAGGCTAGCGCCTTCGCGGAGCGTCTCGTAGAGAAGGGGGTTTCCCCCATGAGCAACTGGCGTGGTTTAGGAGGATCTAAAACGTTTTGCTACCAAGAAGAGGATTTTTCAAACATCCTCTAAGCACACGCATCTACAAGTCTTTGGCAATTACTATTGGTAGCAAAACAATAAATATTTATTTGGAGTGAGATTTATTTAAAAGTAAAAATCTCATTGGCAAATACTATATTGATGTACATGAAACGGATCAAAAATAAAAAAGGTATCATTTCAAGCTAGTTACAGCCATACGACAATCTAAAATCGTTCGACTGAGGAAAACTGGAGTCCAAAATCGAATGGCTAAATACTTAATCAATGCTGAAAAAATACCGATTATTAAGCAGTAAGGTATATTTGGTGCTTTGCCAAGTTGTGTTCAGTATGACAGAATTACGTTGAAATGCGGAAGTGCTGTTAAAATTTTTAATTTATCTGACAAAATACAGGAAATTAGGATGAGCGCCAATAAAGCGTACCGGAAGCAGCTTTATCGTCAAGGTGTTAGAGGTTAGAAGCTAATGGGGCGATTCGAGAAGCAACCAGAAAACCCAAGAGTCAGAGGCGAGCTATCTAGAGCAGCAGAAAATGCTCTTTGGGCTGTAGTTGAAGACTTAGAAAATCTTCAGCAGAATGTCCTCAGAGCGTTGCAGGAAGATGTAAAGCGACTTCAGTCAGAAAAAAATCGGTTATCCGATGAGATTCAAGGCTTGGTAGAGGAAAAAGAGCATTTACAACAAGTGCGCCAAATCACCGAACAGCAAGTCTTAATTCGTCAACTGGCAGAAGTTCTGGCAAAACATATATCTTCACAACTGCAATCCTCTCTGGCAAATTTAGCTAACCAAAGCATAGAGGGTAAGTCTTACGAACAAGCTGCGCTGAAGTCCGCTGAAGTGAGCAGCAATGTAGTAGGTGAAATCAATGAAAAAGTCGAACACATGTTTGACAGCCTGGATGACACCGTTACTGTTACTTTTAACTCGCTGCAACAGGAGCTAAAAAACTATCAAAGTAATCTTTCCCAACAGTTGTCACGGATGTATAGCCAGCAACAGCAAGGGGAAACGATTTTGGCGGAGTTTGTTAACCGCCTGCATGGAGAACTAGAAAAAACTATAGAAGAAACTTCACGCAAACCAGCAGCAGGTACGCCTACTGTTTTACAGTTTACTGAGCCAGAAAAAAACAATTCTTCTGAGCCATCCCCGCCAACCTTTAGCGAAGTAATAAAAAATTCCTCTGAGCCAATTTCCGCGATCCCGAATCAATTTTTAGAAGAAAGAGAAACCACATTAGAGCCTCCCGTTGTTAGAGAAAACACCGCGAACACAATTTCTGTCTCCATCAAAGACTTGTTGGAAAGAGAAATAACATCAGAGCCTCCCATTGTTAGAGAAAGCGCTGCGAACCCGATTTCTGTCCCTAGCAATGACTTGTCGGAAAGAGAAACAACATCAGAGGCTCCCGTTGTTAGAGAAAGCGCTGCGAACCCGATTTCTGTCCCTATCAAAGACTTGTCGGAAAGAGAAACGAAATCAGAGCCTACTGCTCCTGTAGTTCCGCCACCACAAGAAAACGCTGCTGAACCTCTTTCTGTCCTCAATAAGGATTTGTCAGAAAGCGAAACAACATCAGAGCCTCCTATTGTATCTGTGCCAAAGCCGGAAGCAATACAACCTCAACCTTTACGAAGAAGAAACGCTACTGAACCAAATTCTGTGATCCGCAGAGTGTCGCAGAGCAAACCCAAATCACCACCTTCGACTGCGCTAGAGCCACAGCCGCCAGCAAAACCCTCAGAATCGCGATCGCCTAATTCCTCCGGCTTTTCGCAGTTGCAAGTCGGTTTCTTGTTGATTGTCTCATCGGCAGTGATATCGTCGCTTTACAACATAGCCATCAAGGTGATTTTCCACGAAGGTTCCCAAATTTTTGGAGTAGTAGATGTAGAACGCCTGCTACCGCCGACTTTGGGCAATACTCTGTTGATTTTGACGCTCCGGTTTATGGTAGTAGTACCACTGATGGTATTGCTGTCTCCTATGTTGCATCCAACACTATGGCAAGATTTAGAAAATTTGGCCGCTTCAGTGCGAGGAAATCCCACAGCTGCTAATACAGCTACCAAGCGGATTTTGCTGTTGTCGGTTGTGAGTGGGTGCTTTTTGTTTTTGTCTCAAGTGCTAATCTACATTGCGATCGCTCAAGTCACAACTGGAATGGCGATCGCACTGTTCTTTATCTATCCGATGGTTAGTGGGTTATTGTCGTGGTTTCTGTTCCGCGATCGCCCCACCACATTCCGCTTCGGTGCGATCGCTGCCATTTGCTGCGGTGAATTGTTAGTTTTAGGAGGTTCTCCCAACACCAGTATCGGTAATCCTTCACTAGGAGGCAGCACTGCCATTCTTTCGGGCGTAGCTTTTGCTGCTTACATAATTCTGACACGGGTATGTGCTAGCAAGCTGCATCCCGTGACTTTTACCTTAATTAACTTCGCTACCATGTTGTTGTTGAGTTTTATCTGCTTGATGCTACCTTTGCCAAGCAATTGGAACTTGATAGTTTTTGACTCATCTAAGATGCTAGAACTGGTTTTAAGCGCATTTATCTTGGGTGTGCTGACTCTTGCTGGCTATTTGCTGAACAATGTTGGTATCAGTAAATTAGGTGCTTCGCGATCGGCAATTATCGGTGGTAGCATCCCAGTTTTAACCGTGATTTTTGCTGGGTTAATCATTCAAGAAAATTTAGAGATTGTGCAAATTCTGGGAGTGTTGTTAGTAACCTTTGGCGCGGCGGCTTTTAGCCTAGAAACGATGCGAAATCAGGCTAAACCCTCCAGTAACACGAATTAAATGGCGAGTTTAATCAGTTTGGGTGTAATGGGTGCTAGTTTACCTTCTATCACTTTCACCATCAATCCTGACGCTAATCCGCCCAAGATCCCCGAATTCTTTTTAGAATTCGGGGATCTTTAAGTTTTCACGGTTGATTTAGGACTGCCGGATAGATGCAGATCATACCAATCTTTCCTTCTTCCTTCTCTGCAAGACGCTACGCGATCGCGGTTTGTTCTCTTATCTATCAAATTTAATGGGACAGACCGGTAGGTTGGGTTGAAGAACGAAACCCAACATTATTAAGGCTTTGTTGGGTTTCGCTTACGCTCAACCCAACCTACGAAATCTACAAAATCCGGTGATTAGGTATGTATTCTATGCAATTGAGAACCGCTCTAGTTGAGCGAAGAGTAATCAAAATAACTTGACTTGTAATATATTTTTAGCAATTTAGCCTGATACAGATAGGGAAAACACGTATATATAAGCAGTACGAGTAGTACTGACTCAAGCAATTGAGCGCAAGTACTTGCTCAAACAGGAAATTTGCAAGGAGTGAAGACCATTGCAGCATATTTTAGAACTAGAAGACGAAAAAGTAGTAGAAGGGTTGAGAGTAACCTGTTTTTTAAGGTACATGAATACATGGAGCGCTCGCGCTCATAAAACAGCCAGTTCTTTTATCCTACGAAAAGCCCTGCGAGTAAAGCGGAATTCAAAATGCCTCGTTTGTATGTTTTTGAGGTTGACGAGATGGTATCTTTATTAATGCCTTTGTGTCCTCGTCAACTTAGTCTGCGATCGCCTAGATACTTAGATAAAGATGCTTATATCGTAGTCGGCTGCGGATTCTCGTCTTTTTTTAGTAACACGCTATCTACGCAATTACAGTCTCTCAAGTATATAAAACAGCGCTGTCAAAATATACTTTCAAGTAGCCGATGAATTAGTTAAATCATGGAATTTTAAAATTCTTTCATGAAAAAAATATAATTCCATTGAAAAACAATCTCTAAATAATTATCAGATGGAATCCAATATGTTTTATTATATATATGCCTATTAACTAATTTTTCGTTGATTAACACGAGCCAAAAAGCCTCATGGCTATGCGATTCAGTCTGAATAAATCGCAGCTTTCTGTGTCAAATCATCAACACCAAAAGATAAATCAGACTTAGATTTGAAAGTCAAAATAGAAATATCATCAAACCTTGATTTACTCAGAATATAAAATATTTAAATAGTCATAATTTATAAACTTTAAAATACATAATTTTATTCCAAAAGCAGAAAACAATGGTATGATAAAAAGCGATATTTGAAAGAACAATAGGTACTTTAAAATTGGAATTAATTGATCTACTTGATGTCTACTATCTTCTCTCAAGCCAACGGCTTATACTGCCGAGACATCACAGGAGGTTGTGAACGAAATGATAGTTCCCAACGAGCCGTTTGGCTCAACCTCTGAATGTTGCTACACCTGGTAAGCGGTTGCTTTTGAAATTACTCCCAACGATCTCCGACCACCTGTGTACTACAAATAATTCACCAAAGCTGAATATAAAGCATCTTTTTCGAGTAACAAATACCCCAGATGAACCGCGCAAACTAGTTTTTACTCCGAGTCGGCATAGTGCCATAATTAGGTATAAGCAGTTTGATCTTGTTGCTCTTGAAAGATGAGAATAATCCCAGAGAAGTTAAAAACTTTGTAGATTATTTGCAACACAGTTAACTTTTGGGAAGTCAACCGCCGTCAAGCTGGACTTAGTGATATCTATAATTTTCCAGTCAGATGCAGAGACAGTTATGGTAACAACAACTAAATCTGCCTGTGTACTAGAAAATATGCGAAAATGGTAGTTTGCACTACCGCCGATTTCATGGTTATCGCATACTAATATAGTCTGAAGTGAAAAATCGGCTTCAGCCAGGTGTATACTACCTTATTCTCAATCGATTAAAAACTCTGTAAACGTGCTATTCAATTGTCTGTAATATGAGTAACGACATAGATCTGATCAAACGTCTTGACCCCAGTGCGATGGATCAGATCATGCTTTATCTGGCTTTTAGTGCCATGCGGACGAGTGGGCACAGGCATGGGGCATTTTTAGACGCAGCCGCAACAGCAGCAAAGTGTGCAATTTACATGACCTATCTAGAGCAGGGACAAAACCTGCGGATGACAGGGCATCTGCACCACTTAGAGCCGAAACGAGTAAAAATTATTGTAGAAGAAGTCAGACAGGCGCTAACAGAAGGCAAACTGTTAAAAATGTTGGGTTCTCAAGAACCTCGCTATTTGATTCAATTGCCTTACGTCTGGCTAGAAAAGTATCCTTGGCAACCGGGGCGATCGCGCGTACCTGGTACAAGTCTGACAAGTGAAGAAAAAAGACAAATTGAGCAAAAACTGCCAAGTAACTTACCAGATGCCCAGTTAGTTAGCTCTTTTGAGTTTCTGGATTTGATTGAGTTTTTGCACAGGCGATCGCAAGAAGACTTGCCAACCGAACACCAAATGCCTTTGAGTGAAGCTTTGGGTGAGCATATCAAGCGTCGTCTACTCTACTCAGGCACAGTAACACGCATAGATTCTCCTTGGGGAATGCCCTTCTACGCACTTACTCGTCCTTTTTACGCCCCAGCAGACGATCAAGAACGCACTTACATCATGGTAGAAGATACCGCTCGGTATTTCCGCATGATGAAAAATTGGGCAGAACGGCGACGAAATGCCATGCGCTTATTAGAAGAACTTGATATTCTCCCAGAAAAAATGGAGCAAGCTATGGAAGAATTGGATGAAGTTATCCGTGCTTGGGCAGATAAATATCATCAAGACGGTGGTATTGCAGTGGTCTTACAGACGGTTTTTGGTGAAAAAGAAGACTAGTAGCACTACGCAAAACTCAAAAAGCTTACTTTATAAGCTTTTCACCGCTTTTGTCCCTTACTTAAAAGTAGGGGGATGATTGGTCTATTTACATTGTCATACTGTACCAATAGTATAAAAGTCACAAAACTGCTTGTGACTTTTGTATTGTAAGTATTTAGTTTGCATAATTTGCAAGCGTAAAGCAATTATGACGGATTTTATTATATAGATATTGTTGCTTCAATCAAGCTAGTTTTGACTCCAATAGGACTTACTCAAAACTACACGCAGTAGGGGCAATACCCTACAAGTACTCTGTTGGAGAACTCGTCGTAGACTAAGCTTTGCGTCTACATGATTTGCGTCTACCAGAAAATATAGGTTTGGACTATTTTTTTGTGTAAGTCCTCTACGAACTTGCTTACCTATAAATTTAAACTGGACAGACTCATAAGATGGGCGTTTTAATGCCCACCTTACTCATTAACCTATATTCTCAGCAATTACAAAGCACTGTATTTAATTAGCGCCGGGTTGCGTTGGAATAGTAGGTTGTGCTGGAACAGTCTGTTGCGTTGGAAATGGAACGGTCTCGATACTTGATCCCGCAGGAATGATGGTTGGTGGTGTTGAAGATGAAGCACCGATAACACTATCATCAGCACTAATACAAGTATCTAAGACTTGAGCAGGAGGAACATCGATTTGACTACGCAAGCCAACCACACACTGCCCAAAACGCACAGGTAACAAACTACGTCCACAGTAATTTAAAACTGCCGGATTAGCTTCTTCCTTAGTACTTAAACTGACACCGACTACACAGGTAGCTAACTCTTCAGGTCGCCGGGCCTTCCCACAAGAAGAAAGTGCATCTGTCGCAGCAATTTGGGTTTCCTTATCAATTTTAACCACGCAAGCAGCCAAATCAGTTGGACGCAATGCAGCTGCACAAGCTTGTGATGCCGCTTCTGCCGTTACGCCCACTTTTAGGAGACGACCTGCACAGTTACTATAATCATTGCTGTAGGAAGCAGCGATCGCTGGATTGGGTAAGATCGTTGTCAACCATCCAGCTATAGCCAAAACTGGTATTGTTAAATTCCTGGAGGTCGAACTAGCTTGTTTGTTCTTCCCTCTGTTAACCACTTTTTTGCTCATTGACATTGCCATTCTCCAAACACCCAAAGTTATGCTAACTTAAATATTTTAAAAATCCTCTGCAATTCAAGAATTTCAGCGGTAGCAAGGTATAGACATAATTAATTATGGCGGAAATTGTGTTAATATAACTGTTTGAAAGATAAGTAGGCAACGTAAAAAGTATTTCAAAGTTAAGAATACTACGTAAACCAATCTAATGATTGAGTAGCCTACGAAACTAAATAAACACAAAAAAGTTATGGGCAGGAGTACGGCGTGACAGGTCGGAATTCAGGCTTGGAGGCTAGTTTGTCGGGTTTACCGATTAAAAGCAACTGGCGCAAAATCGATGCGTCTACCTTGGTGAGATACGTCTTACCTCGGTAAGCAGCTTCAAAAAACCAAGAATCCCCTGATTAAGAATCAGGGGAGTGTCAAAATTGAATGTTTCGGTAAAGTTTAAACAGGATTAGATTAAGGAAACTCATGTCCCGATATAGAGGGCCCCGCCTCAGAATTGTACGCCGCTTGGGCGATTTACCAGGATTGACTCGTAAAAGCGCTAGACGCGCTTACCCACCTGGTCAGCATGGTCAGAACCGTAAGAAGCGCTCTGAGTATGCTATCCGTCTAGAGGAAAAGCAAAAACTCCGCTTCAATTACGGTTTGACTGAAAAGCAATTGCTCCGCTATGTGCGGAAAGCTAGACGTGTTACTGGTTCTACCGGACAAGTGTTGCTGCAATTGCTAGAAATGCGTTTGGATAATACCGTTTTCCGCTTGGGTATAGCCCCGACTATCCCAGCGGCTCGCCAACTGGTGAATCACGGTCACGTAACTGTTAACGGTCGTGTGGTGAATATTGCCAGCTACCAATGCCGTCCTGGTGAAACAATTGCAGTCAGGGATCGGGCACAATCACGCAAATTGGTGGAAGCTAACTTGCAATATCCCGGTTTGGCAAACCTTCCCAGTCATTTGGAGTTTGACAAAAATAAGTTGGTTGGTAAAGTCAACAGCGTTATTGAACGGGAATGGGTGGCATTACAAGTTAATGAACTACTTGTGGTTGAGTACTACTCACGACAAGCGTAATCGTCATTTGTCCTTAGTCATTTGTCCCTAGTTATTTGCAAAGGACAAATGACCAATGACTAACCACCAATTTGTGACATGGTGCGAGTATATGTACCGACAATTCCAGAATCGCGCCCTTTAAAGTTAATTTCTGGCTTCATTCCAAGCAAATGCCTCACCTGCTCTTGTAATTGAGTGGTGCTACTGCCAGAACGCAGAGCAGTTTTTAAATCTATTTGACCAGTTTCATTCAATAAACACGGACGCAGCCAGCCATCAGCACTCAGGCGCATCCGGTTACAGCGATCGCAAAAACATTCTGACATCTGACTAATAAATCCTAGTGTCCCCTTCGCACCAGGAATTTGAAAAACATCAGCAGGGCCAGCCCCACGAACTTGAGATTCTGTCAAGCCCCAGCGCTCGCGGATTTGTTGCCGTAAATCGGCTGAAGATACCCAACCGCGAACACCAAACAAATCCACATTACCAATAGGCATGAACTCAATAAATCGAACGTGCCACTGTTTATCAATTGTCAGGGCAGCTAAATCTAGAATTTCGTGGTCATTAACGCCAGGAATCACTACCACATTCAGCTTCAGTGGGTCGAATCCGACGTGATGGGCAGCTTGAATGCCCTGCCAAACTTGTTGCCAACGAGAACGCCCCTGATTACCGATAATTTGGTTAAAAGTGTCAGGATGAAGAGAGTCTAGACTGATATTAATTCGTCGCAAACCAGCATTGTAGAGGTTTTGTGCCATCGGAGCCAGCAAAAACCCGTTGGTGGTCATTGAAAGGTCTTGAGTTTGGGGTAAAGTTGCGATCGCACTGACCAAATCCACCACACGTGGACGCAATAAGGGTTCACCCCCTGTCAAACGAAACCGATTAAAGCCTACTGGAATAAATACCTCTTTAATTAAGGTGAGTAACTCCTCATTAGTTAATAGCTGTTGCTTGAGAATATAATCCAGTTCTACTCCCTCTGGCATACAGTATTGACAACGAAAATTACAGCGATCGATTAAACTAATGCGGAGGTAGTCTACCTGGTTCATCGTTTTATTTTTATTCTCTCTGATCAATTAAATACCTTACTGGGGTGGTTTACCCCTTCCTACTATATGTGTAGTAATTCAAAATACCGTACTCCCCCTTAAGTGATAGTCCACAGATTGTGGCATAATAAGCCGATCGCATCCACTAGTTATCATCAATCGTGCAAGACACCGACTCCATCAACGACCTTGCTGCTGCTTTACTACAGCCAGCAGATATCAGCTTTGAACTGCCCGATCCAGAAGATGAACAGATTCTAGAATCAGATTTTCAACAGCAACTCGAAATAGCTTGGCAGGTATGCGATCGCTTTGATTTGCAAACTGAAATCTGGCGGGGGCGAATTTTACGGGCGATCCGCGACAGAGAAAAAGTGGGTGGTGATGGGCGCGGTACTGGCTTTCTGCGATGGCTAAAAGAGCGGGAAATCAGCAAAAGTCAAGCATACTCCTGGATTCAACTGGCCAATAGTGCCGATACTCTCATTGAAGACGGTAAACTCGACCCCGGTTCTGTAAATAACTTCAGTAAACGGGCATTTGTTGAAACCTCCAAAGCATCGCCAGAAGTGCAACAGATGGTGAGTGAAGCCGCCCAAAAAGGCGATCGCATCACTAGGCGCGAAGTGCGTCAACTCAGCGATGAATGGACAGCCATGTCCTCAGATTTATTACCTGAATCAGTCAAGGAAAAAGCCGCAGATAACACCCTTCCGCCGCGCTACATCGCTCCATTGGTGAAGGAAATGGAAAAACTGCCAGAATCACATCAAAAGTTTATCCAGAAAGAAATTGCTGCCAATCCTGATGTGGATACCCTGAAACAGGTAACTAGCGAAGCGCGTAACTTGGCCAAATATCTCAAAGGGGCAGCTCAAGTCCAAGCGCTGACGCAGGAAAATGTTGATATTGAAACAGCCTTAGAAGAAGCGCAAAGAGTCGGCTGTTTGAGCATTGCTGCTGATTTGGTCAATCAAGCATCGCAGATTGAACAAACGATCGCTAAACTCTATATGACTTGGAAACGAATCGGCAATTTGGCAGATAGATTATATGTAGATACTGGCGCAAGTACACCCAACTTGCGATCGCTCCTCACTTGCTTGGAACCTCTGGGTGGTGAAATTATGGAATTGCAACTTAGTGGTGCAACTGAACACACTGTTCGTTTGCAAATTCAGGAGACGAGTTAGGGAATAGACAATAGGCGAACTTGTGGGCAGTAATTGCGATCGTAATTACTGCCAAGTTACGGAAATTGAACGTTAATTCAGAGATTGTTTAACTTGTCTCAAAGTCTAACGAGCAGCGCAAGATGTAGCGGTGAGTGACGAATTATGAGGCGATGCAGTGGGTACTTGAGCAACCAAAACCACATTACCATCGGCATCCATTACCCATCCTTGGGCTTCTACAATTTGAGTAGGTTCATTGACAGAATTAACTTTCTGTGATTTTTCTTCTATATTTTGCTGCGCCTGAAGAACCGCTCTTTTCTGAATACCAGCAGCACTATTTTTACTCTCTGGCTCTAGTGTGATCCAATCTGCCAGCACCGCATCATCAGCTATCAATGGCTGCGTAGGATCGGCTACTAGTCCTCCACGTCCAGTAGCAATAAATGAACTCCTTCCTATTTTTGCACCAGAATTACAACCAGCAGCAATTTGCTCAGAAGCATCTACCAGATTTACAGGCAGTTCCACTAATCCTTTACTGGGGTCAGCATCTGGTGAGTTGATTTGTACAGTGCCACTTAATGAAGGATTTTGCCGAGAAAATGCGGTGATGTCACTTGTTCGGAGATTATTCGGGTTGATTGAGCCTGTTGGATCAAGCCTTTCTACGTCTGCACGAGTGCGTGGCACAAATCCAAAGATTTTTTTAGCGGTGATTGTGATTTTACCACCTGAGCCAGAGTTGGCGTTGGCAGTGATATCGTTATTTCCAAAGGGAGTGGCAACTAGGAAGCCATTAGGTGCTTTGATGGTGATATTACCGCCATCTCCATCACCCCCTGCATTAGTGGATATTTGACTATTGCGCCGCATCAGTAACAAATCCCGCACCTGTAGCGAAATATCACCACCCCGACCTGACTCACTATTAGATGTGAGTGTTCCTTTATCCAGGAGTATAGAGGCAGCGGTTATGTTTAGTGCACCTGGTGTTCCTGGATTACTTGCATCTCCTGTATAAATTGCATTATCTGCAACTTTAATGCTCACACTTATTTCACCACCATCGCGGACAATCAATTGCCCTGTAGTGATGTCCACTTTTCCCGCATTTCCATAATTTAAAGTCGAAGCAAATAAAGTACTGGGGTCCCCTGTCACTGAGGTTCCGGTTATCTCTACTGACTCCAGAGCGTTAACAGTTATGTTCCCTCCTCTTCCTCCAGATGGTATAATTTGCGATCCCCCTACTAATGCACTAGACTCTGCTGTTACTCTTGCCCCATCTTTAATACGTAATCTACGAGTGTTGATTGTAATATCACCCGCCTTTCCTTCACCAGCGCTTATACCAATAAATCCAGTAATAGTTGGCAAGACATTACTACCAATTAGATCCACAGTTTCGGAAACATTGACGATCAAATTTCCTGCTGCACCCCTGCTCCTAGTAGAAGTAGCTACTTGTGCACCGTCCTCAACAATTAATTTCCTAGCAGTAATTCTTAAGTCTTTACCATTTCTACCACCTCTAGTCTGACTTACCAAACGCACACGCTCACCGCTTAGTTTAATGGAGTTGCCCTGCACCTGGATATTACCGCCACCTTCACCACTAGCATCTACCTGAGATGGAAACTCTTTACCGTCAGCAATTCGCCGGATTATTTGAATATTCTGGAAATTTTGGACACCTTCATATCCAAAACTCCAGCCTTGGTCTGTTGGTTTCAGACTTACTAGACTATTATTAGCAACACTTCCTAGCTCAATTCGTCCCGACGCTGCTGTTAAATTTCCCCCCTCCAACGTTATGTCACCACCTACAAATGCCAAAGTTTTACCTTGCTGTACTTGTAGACCAACAGGTTGTCTGAAGATATTAGTTGTTATGCCATCTGGACTGGCTGCTTGGGATTGATTGCGAATGGCAGCCGCAGTTGCTCCGAATTGTAAACCAATAGGAACACTTACTGTTAGCAGGGGTGTAGTTTGGGTATTTGTGGCACTAAACTTTGTACCATCGGCAAAGTTTAGACTACTCGCTGTACTTGCAATAAATGAACCGCCGATGTTTAAAGAAGCATGAGTACCAAAAATAATCCCGTTGGGATTAATCAAAAAGAAGTTAGCTGTGCCGTTAACTTTAAGGATGCCATCAATATTAGAAATAGAGTTACCCGTTACCCGGCTAATTATATTCTGAACACCCTCAGTATTTTTAAACTCAGCCGTAGTTCCATTAAGTACAGAAAACTCTTTAAAACTGTGGAACAAGTTACTTTGTAATCGGGTTCCACCTTCAATATTTATGATATTGCCCTGTGTTGTAATTTGAGAATTATTAGGGAGAGTACCATCCTGGGTGATTTGGGCAGAAGCACAATTTGCAGAGAAAGCTATTGTACCAAGTATTAAAACTCCTAACCCTTTAAACCAGCTATCAAAAATACTCATAATGAATGATAAACTCCTCTAAATAAGTATCATTTTCTAAATAATGGTGACGTTACACTTATATTCAGTAGACTACATATATATCAATAAAATACATTGTTAATATTCGTTTTAGCTTTCACTAAACATGGTGATATTTATCATTTGCAAGCCACAAAAGGTAGAGGTACAAACTTTTTGTGCCTCTACAAAAACTTTTATTTTACTTTGCTTAAAAGTAATATTGCCAACCTAGTTACTGAGAAGGTTGTTTATTGAAAATAAAAATTAAGAATTAACGGCATGGGCAGTTAACAAAGTCGTTTATATCATCTGACCAACAAGTGCAACCCGATAGCCTGATATGCTTACCTGGAATTACTAAGGAAAATTTCGGAACTTGTTCGTCTCCAGCAGCATCACTAGATTTAAGTTTAGTTAGATCGAGTGTGTACTGAAATTGAAGAACTTCTTGCTTTGATATACCGTGCTTTTTGAGTATCTTACCAAAGTTAGCATTCTTTAAAATTTCATGCATTTCCTGCTGAATCTCGTCTTGTAACTGCTGTAATTCTTGAGGATCAATGACTGCTTGCTGTGAAGTTGGAGATTCCATGAATTTTACTTTCCTTGGCAGAATGGTAAATGTGTAAACTTATCTTGTGATGTACTAATTTCACCTGACTTCGATTAGTACAGTTTGGCAACGAAGGAATCAAGGATACAGAGTCTAGGGTGGCACGAGAGCATTAGGTTTCTAAAGCTCTTGCGAATTTGCATAATTATGACTTCAGCTTGGCTAGTTATAATTACGCATTGTGTAACAAAACTTCATATATTTCTGCTGGATTTCCTTAAAGCCTTCATGAATCTGGCTACCAACCTGACAAAGAAGCCATACCTTCTTTACGAGACCCTACGCGAACGATGAGCTACACCAACGCACCGACAGATGAGTTGAGTACAAGGAGCGATCGCTTACATAAATTCATTGCGAAAAAGCGATACCTTCGACGGGCTACGCCAACGCACCAACAAAACTTACAAGAATCTCAAATTTTAATTACCAGCGCAAGATGTAGCGATGAGTGAAGAATTATGAGGCGACGCAGTGGGTACTTGAGCAACCAAAACCACGTTCCCATTGGCATCCACTACCCATCCTTGAGCTTCCACAATTTGAGTAGGTTCATTGACAGAATTAACTTTCTGTGATTCTTCTGTGTTTCTCTGCTTGTGAACAACCACTCTCTTCTGGATACCCTCAGCACGATTCTGACTCTCTGGCTCCAGTGTGATCCAATCTGCTAGCACCGCATCATCAGCTATCAATGGCTCCGTGGGATTGGGCGCGATTCCTCCACGCCCAGTTGTAATAAACGAACTTCTGGCTATTTTTCCACCAGAATTACAACCAGCAACAATTTGCTGGGAAGCATCAACCAAATTTACAGGTAATTCCACTAATCCTTGACTGGGGTCAACATCTGGTGAGTTGATTCGTACCGTGCCATTTAATGAAGGGTTTTGCTGAGAAAACGCCGTGATGTCACTTGTTCGCACGTTATTCGGGTTTATTTCTTCGCGATCGAGTTTTTCTACGTCTGCACGAGTGCGGGACACAAATCCAAAAATGTTCTTAGCGGTGATTGTGATTTTACCACCAGAGTCAGAGAAGGCATTGGCGGTGATATCGTTATTTCCCAAGGGAGTAGCGACAATGAAACCATTAGGTGCATTGATGATGATATTACCGCCATCTCCACCCAGTCCTGTTGTACCTGCGTTAGTGGTGATTTGACTTTCGCGGCGCATCAATAATAAGTTCTGCACCTGTAGGGTAATATTCCCACCTTTACCTGACTCACTATTAGATATGAGTTTTCCTTTGTTGTCGAGAAGTATGGAGCGAGCGATTATATTTAAATCGCCTGCTTTTCCTAGATTATTTGGATCTCCGATATAGATTACATTTTTTCGAGCTTGGCTGCTCACATTTATTGCAGCCCCATCCTTGATAATTAATTGCCCTGTAGTTAGGGTCAAGTTTCCGCCATCTCCAGGCCCTTGAGTCCCAGAAAACAAGCTACTGAGCTTAGAACCATTTGGTGAAGTTCCAATTAATTCTACCGACTCGGAAGCGTTCACCGTCAAGTTTCCTGCATTGCCTGTAGCTGGTGTAAGTTGGTTAGTAATAAACCTGTATATACCCTCAGAACTTGTTGATATTCTTGCTCCTCCTTCGATACGCAACCTTCCAGTATTAATTATGATGTTGCCAGCGTTTTTATCGCCAGAAGTTGCACTAAATAATCCACTGGATATTAAATCACTACCATCTCGAAAGAGAGGGATGTTAGTGCCGCTAATTAGTTCCACGGAATCTGAAGCGTTTATGGTCAATTGCCCCTGCAATTGGGCTCCACTTTTGACCACCAACTTCTTAGTATTGACATTTATGTTTCCAGAGTTTGCGTTGGAGAAACTCTGAGTAAACAGTTGCGAATTTTTTTCAATTACTACAGAATCTGAGGCGTTCACTGTCAAATTCCCTCCTGATTGCACTCCAAAGGGATTAACTAGAATTAGGAAACTGCCAGCTACTCGCACAAGCCCCCCTTGCAGGTGGATATTGCCGCTACCATTTCCATGAGTATCTACAATCGATGGAATTTTATTTAACTGGATTATTTCGATATTTTGGAAATTTTGAACACCTTCATATCCCAAAACCCAACCTTGGTTGGTTGGACTTAAACTGACCAGACTATTGCCAGCAACGCTTCCTAATTCAACCCTTCCTGACCTTGCCGTTATATTTCCGCCCTCTAGCGTGATATCACCGCCTATAAGTGCTAAGGTTTTGCCTCGTTGCACCTGTAGACCAACGCCTTGTCCAAAGATATTAACTGCACCATCTGGACTTGCTTGAGATTGATTGCGGATGGGAGCCGCAGTTGCTCCAAATTGTAAGCCAATGGGAACACTTAATGTCAGTAGAGGTTTAGCTTGAGGAGATGTAGCACTAAACTTTGTACCATCAGCAAAGTTCAAGCTACTCGCCGTACTTGCCACAAATGAACCGCCAATATTTAAAGAAGCATTGGGCCCAAAAATAATGCCGTTAGGGTTAATCAGAAACAGGTTCGCCGTGCCGTTAGCTTTCAGAATGCCATCTATCTTAGAAATCGAGTTACCTGTCACCCGACTGATAATGTTCTGAATATCTATTGCATTGTTAAAGTAGGCTGTCCTTTCCGCAGGGACAGAAAACTGTTCAAAGCTGTGGAACAAGTTCGTACCACGAACTGCCCCACCATCAATCTGGTCTATAAGCTGACCATCGATTAGTTTTGGTGTAATGATTGAACTTTCAGATTCAAGTGTGCCATCTTTTTGTATTTGGGCTAAGACAAAACTCTCAAAGAAAGTGAGTACTCCAGCAATTGCTAATGTACTCACTATCCCTAACTCCCAGTACCAACTACTTCGGTATCGAGACATGACAAACTTGCACCCAAAAAATAAAAGTATATTGAAATACTGCTCCTTGCTAATTAGGTATGGTGATACTTGGGATTATCTTTGTTACCTAACTAGTAAATGCAAAGTTCAGCATTTTTATACTTACTAGAATAAACTCTTTGCAGTGCGAAGACTAAATTATTTAGCAGTTACAGCCAAGAGGGTTTCCAGTTGGGCAAGGGACACACCATGAGTCTTGCACTACCAAAATTTCCTGCTCATCAACTGCATCACCAGATTTGATTTTATTTGGGTCAATATTGAACTGCCACTGAACTGTCAAAGCTCTAGCATCTGGTACCCCATACTTTTCAAGCACGCTGTATAAGCTAGCATTATTAACGCTTTCAAGCAGTTTCTGTTGAACTTCGTCTTTTAACTGCTGTAATGTTTCAGGGTTCATAACTGTTTTCGTTTCTTACAAGATGTGTCTAATTCCAGTTTTACTAGTAAGAATTACGTTTAATGTTACAAAACTTCATGTTTTACTGCCGGATGTACTTCAAGCATTGATGAACCATGAGAGCGTACAACTTTGGCTACTTTTCTATTTAGGTACTGAGTATGACAGAAAGCATCCCTTTACTGCGGAACGCTATACGTAGCTTACTTAAGAGAAGAAGTACAGTAAGTTATGCCAATGCACCAACAGGTTAAACATAAGATGGGCTTCCACTCGCCGCCAGCCTCCCCTACTCAATTCTTAATTCCCGTCGCAGCAATACCCTGAATAAACTGACGCTGACCAATAAGAAATAATACCATTACTGGAACTGTCGCTATTGTCACCGCCGCCATCATCAAGGGCCAATTATTCGTAAATTGCTCTTGAAACTCTGCCAACGCCAGTTGTACTGTTCTTAATTCTGGTCGTGTCGTAAACACCAGAGGCTTAAACAAATCATTCCATTCGCCGATGAAGGTGAACAAAAACAGCGTCACCAATGCCGGACGGGCTAAAGGTAACATTACCCGCCACAATATTTGTAATCTGGTTGCCCCATCTATGGCTGCGGCTTCCTCTAATTCCACAGGAATTGTCTGGAAATACTGACGTAATAAGAAAATCCCAAACCCATTGACAGCAGTAGGTAAAATGAGCGCCCAGTATGTATTTATCAGGTGTCCCCACTTCAAAACCAAAAAGATGGGAATCACCAATAACTGAAAAGGAATCACCAAAGTTGCTAAAACAACCAATAGCAGTGCTTGCCGTCCCCGAAACTTCAGCCGTGCTAAGGCGTAACCAGCCAAAGCAGAAGTGACAATCTGAAACGCCGTCACAGCGATCGCTACCAAGGTAGAATTAGCAAACGCCAGCAAAAATTTTCCCTGTTGCCATGCAACGCGGTAATTAGCTAAAGACCAGTTATTTTTAGACAAATTTTCTGGGCTGGCGGCTGTCGATGCAAAGGAGGTGAGAAAAACCACAAATAGCGGTAGTAAAACGATAAATGCCCCTAGCAGTAAGACTACTAGGCTCAAAAAATCACCAGATTTCAGATTCGGGTTTGGTTTAGACATAACTTGAGCCGCAAAGCATTTATTTCGCTAGTACTAGAGCATTGCCCCCAGCAACCATTAATCTATAAACATAGTCTACTTGTTAAGTTAAATTAAACCACAGTGATTGTTACCCTCAGTTCATAGGGTAAATCGAATCCTGGTGTCAAATAATTCAGTTTTACGGGAGTAAACATAACCATGCAGCAGCTTACAGACCAATTTAAAGAATTAGATTTCAAGAGCGAAACATACAAAGATGCTTATAGCCGGATTAATGCGATCGTGATTGAAGGGGAACAAGAAGCCCATGAGAATTACATCACACTAGCCCAACTGCTGCCAGAATCTCATGATGAATTGATTCGCCTATCCAAGATGGAAAGCCGCCACAAGAAAGGATTTGAAGCTTGTGGGCGCAATTTGGCTGTTACCCCAGATTTGCAATTTGCCAAAGAGTTTTTCTCCGGCCTACACCAAAATTTTCAAACAGCTGCCGCAGAAGGGAAAGTGGTTACTTGTCTGTTGATTCAGTCTTTAATTATTGAATGTTTTGCGATCGCAGCATATAACATTTACATCCCCGTTGCCGACGATTTCGCACGTAAAATTACTGAAGGAGTAGTTAAAGAAGAATATAGCCACCTCAATTTTGGAGAAGTTTGGTTGAAAGAACACTTTGCAGAATCCAAAGCTGAACTTGAACTTGCAAATCGCCAGAACCTACCCATCGTCTGGAAAATGCTCAACCAAGTAGAAGGTGATGCCCACACAATGGCAATGGAAAAAGATGCTTTGGTAGAAGACTTCATGATTCAGTATGGTGAAGCATTGAGTAACATTGGTTTTACGACTCGCGATATTATGCGCTTGTCAGCCTACGGACTCATAGGTGCTTAAAAAAGTGCTGAGTAACGAGTGCTGAGTGCTGAGTAGTTATTCAGAACTCAGAACTCCTAACCCACAACTCCTCCTAACTCTCCTAAATTCCCCCCCCTCAAGACAGCATAAGCCTAATAATCACTACATGTTTGGTCTAATTGGACATCTGACTAGTTTAGAACACGCTCAAGCGGTAGCCCAAGAATTGGGATACCCAGAATATGCCGATCAAGGGCTAGACTTTTGGTGCAGCGCCCCGCCGCAAATTGTCGATACTATTATTGTCACCAGTGTTACTGGGCAACAAATTGAAGGACGGTATGTAGAATCTTGCTTTTTGCCGGAAATGCTAGCTAGTCGCCGCATCAAAGCCGCAACACGGAAAATCCTCAACGCCATGGCCCATGCACAGAAGCACGGCATTAACATCACAGCCTTAGGCGGATTTTCCTCGATTATTTTTGAAAACTTTAAGTTAGAGCAGTTTAGCCAAGTCCGCAATATCAAACTAGAGTTTGAACGCTTCACCACAGGAAACACGCATACTGCCTACATTATTTGTAAGCAGGTGGAAGAAGCATCCAAACAACTGGGAATTAATCTATCAAACGCGACTGTTGCGGTATGTGGAGCAACTGGGGATATTGGTAGTGCCGTTACACGCTGGCTAGATGCGAGAACAGATGTCCAAGAACTCCTGCTAATCGCCCGCGATCAAGAACGTCTCAAAGAGTTGCAAGGCGAACTGGGGCGGGGGAAAATCATGGGTTTGACAGAAGCACTACCTCAAGCCGATGTTGTAGTTTGGGTTGCTAGTATGCCCAGAGGCGTGGAAATTGACCCTACCACTTTGAAACAACCCTGTTTGTTGATTGATGGTGGCTATCCTAAAAACTTAGCGACAAAAATTCAATATCCTGGCGTACACGTGTTAAATGGTGGGATTGTAGAGCATTCCCTGGATATTGACTGGAAAATTATGAAAATAGTCAATATGGACGTGCCAGCCCGTCAGTTGTTTGCCTGTTTTGCCGAATCAATGCTGCTGGAATTTGAGAAGTTATACACGAACTTTTCGTGGGGACGGAATCAGATTACCGTAGATAAAATGGAGCAGATTGGCCGGGTGTCAGTAAAACATGGATTTAGACCGTTGTTGGTTTAGTCATTTGTCCTTGGTCATTAGTCATTGGTCATTTGTTATTTGCAAAGGACAAAGGACAAAGGACAAAGGACAAAGGACAAAAGATAGATAACTTATAACTCGTAATTGATAAACCCTACGATGGCAACTACCGAGCGTAAACCGCTACTGTTAGATTTTGAAAAGCCCCTAGCAGAACTTGCAACCCGAATCGATCAAATTCGGCAACTTGCAGAAGAAAATGGCGTTGATGTTTCTGGTCAAATTCGTCAACTAGAAGCACGCGCCATGCAACTACGTGAGGAAATTTTTACTAGTCTATCGCCTTCCCAGCGATTGCAAGTCGCTCGTCATCCGCGTCGTCCCAGTACTCTCGATTACATTCAGGCTATTAGTGATGAATGGATGGAATTGCATGGCGATCGCTGTGGTGGTGACGATCCGGCTTTAGTTGGTGGTGTCGGTCGTCTGAGTGGGCAACCTGTGGTGATGTTAGGTCATCAAAAAGGTCGTGATACCAAAGACAATATTGCCCGTAACTTTGGAATGCCTTATCCTGGCGGCTACCGCAAAGCTATGCGGTTGATGGAACACGCTAACAAGTTTAGTATGCCCATACTAACTTTTATCGACACACCAGGGGCCTGGTCTGGAGTGGAAGCAGAACACCAAGGTCAAGGAGAAGCGATCGCTTACAACTTGCGGGAAATGTTTTGCTTAGATGTGCCAATTATCTGCACAGTTATTGGTGAAGGTGGTTCTGGTGGCGCACTTGGTATTGGTGTAGGCGATCGCCTGCTCATGTTTGAACACTCCGTTTATACCGTCGCCACCCCCGAAGCCTGTGCCGCCATTTTGTGGAAAGATGCTGGTAAAGCTCCTCAAGCCGCCGTTGCGCTGAAAATTATTTCCCACGACCTGAAAAGATTGGGAATTATCGACCAAATACTGCCTGAACCCACTGGTGGCGCTCATTCCGATCCTTTAAAAGCTGCTACCACGCTCAAGCAAGTGCTGCTAGAAAATTTGGACGAACTTAACCATTTAACCGCTCCAGAACGTCGCCAACTACGTTATGAAAAATTCCGTAAAATTGGTGTTTTTACAGAAGTTGCCCACTAAAACCACTGCCTAATGATGGATTAGTAAAGCAGCAATGCTATAATTGCCTATGTGCTTAAAGATTTTTAACAATCTGGCCATAGGCATTTGTATGTTTGGCAAATCTACTCAATCAAATTGAGTAGCTTTTGTGTTATTGAGTAATCTAATTTGAGTGTACGGCGTGGTTTTCCGGGCGACGATTTGTTGTCTTCACTGATAAAACCCACAATATGCCCACTATTGCACTGCATCATAGCAGTTGCTTAATAGAAATCATCAGATTTTTAGATTCCTTTAATCTATCTAAACCGATCAATGTGAATAATTGGGTGGTACTAGGCTTTGGGAACTGCCAAAAAATTGGGAGACATCATGAATGTTGAGCAAAAACGACGCGCCCTGATTACTGGGGCCAGTAGTGGAATTGGGAAAGCAACGGCTTTAGCCTTTGCCAAAGCCGGAATAGATGTCGCCTTAGTCAGCCGTTCTTTGAATAAATTAGAGGCGGTGGCAGAAGCTGTACAGCATACCGGGGTGGAAGCGAAAGCTTACCCTGTAGATTTAGCGCGGATCTTTGAAGTAAAAGAAAAAATCCAAGCGATCGCCCAAGACTTTGGTGATATAGACATTCTGGTAAACAGTGCGGGCATTGCCTATACAGCCACTTTGAGCGAAACTCCCCTAGAAGGATGGCAGCAGGTAATTGACTTGAATCTTACCAGCGTGTTTCAGTGCATTTTAGGAATTTTACCTTCAATGCGCGATCGGGGCACAGGCACAATTATCAACGTCGCTTCAATTGCCGCCAAGCAACCGTTTCCCGGTTGGGGAGCATACAGCGTCAGCAAAGCTGGTTTGATTGCCCTCTCTCAAACCCTGGCACAAGAAGAACGCACCCACGGCATTCGTGTCACAGCTATCTCTCCTGGCGCAGTCAATACCGAACTTTGGGACACAGAAACAGTCCATGTCAACTTAGACCGTTCTAAGATGTTAACCCCGGAGATAGTGGCTCAGTCAATTCTCCACACAGTTCTGTTACCACAACAGGCAGTTATTGACGAATTGACCCTGATGCCCAGTGCTGGCGCACTTTAATTTATCCTTTGTCATCAGTCCTTTGCAAATGACCAATGTACTAATGACTAATGACTAATGACCAACTTTCAAACCATAACCAAGACTGAATCATGACTATCGCTAGTTCCAACGGTTCCAATTACTCTCAATCGCCTCTGATTCCCGACTTGGCAGAAGCCATAACTCCTAGACCCGATCGCAATACGAATAACGGGCGACAAGCTGATGTGTTCCCGCCAAAAGAGGAACAGATAGAGGAAATGAAGGATGCAGTGCGGAAAATAATATTGGGCGTTGGCGAAGATCCTGAACGCGAAGGACTCCTCAAAACACCAAAGCGAGTGGCCGAAGCAATGCGGTTTCTTACCAGTGGCTACAACCAATCCCTTGAAGAACTAGTTAACGATGCCATCTTTGATGAAGGGCATAACGAGATGGTACTAGTGCGAGATATTAATTTTTTTAGTCTGTGCGAACACCACATGCTGCCATTTATGGGTAGAGCGCACGTTGCTTATATCCCCAACCAAAAAGTTGTAGGACTGAGCAAACTGGCCCGCATTGTTGAGATGTATTCCCGTCGCTTGCAAGTCCAGGAGAGGTTAACCCGCCAAATTGCCGAAGCAATTCAGACCATTCTAGAACCTCGAGGCGTAGCCGTTGTGATGGAAGCTAGCCACATGTGTATGGTGATGCGAGGCGTACAAAAACCAGGTTCTTGGACTGTCACTAGCGCAATGGTTGGCGTGTTCCAAGAAGAGCATAAAACCCGCGAAGAATTTTTTAACTTGATTCGCCATCAACCAGCATTCTTTTAAGGAATGGGGAATGGGGGATGGGGAATGGGAAATGGGGAATGGGCAAAACAGTTCCGTTAGCAGATAGCTAAGGTTTAGCCCGTGCTGAAGGAGGAGTGAAGAG
>NZ_JAAGOG010000075.1:0-33720 GCF_010747425.1 Nostoc sp. UIC 10630 | reverse complement strand
ACCGATTTTTACAATTATCTATGTCATTTTGGAATCTCCCTTAGTTTTTATTAGTAAATAAGATGCGTTTGCCCTGGACTAACTCCCGACACCTCCCACAGTCCCCAAAGGGGCTTAGTCACCAAGCTCAGTGCTATTATCTTTATCAATATGATTAGGCTGAGATGTAAGCTGTTGTCTTGTTTGCTGTTTATCAAAGGCAATGAGTCGATTAGTCTCTGAGTATGAAAGGTTATTTTGTGTAATTTGAAACTCATTAGAGTCATCTTTATAGGCTGTAAAAGCTGTTTCGGGATTACCAGTTTTTCTGTGAACGCTGAGAAGTTGCATTCCTTCTTTAATAAATAGTTGCAATCTGTAGGCTATCCCTTCATAAATGCGTCCTTGTTCAGTATCCTTGCCCATTGTCATGACAGTTCTCATGACTGCTTTAATAAGAGATTTTTCAGTAATATCAATAGCTGGTGAGACATTGTTTTCTCTAGATTTATTTATGTTGTCTTCCTCCTTGCTAAGAGCTTCTTGCTCCCTTTCATCTTTGCTGACCCTCTGACCTAAAGGTAATTTTTGCACTCCCGATTCAAATATCTGTTGGAGGAATGTATTCTTCTTCTGGGCAATTAAGTTTTCAACTCTTGCTGAGTTATCTGGTTGAGATGCAACAGATGACTGTTGAGTTACAGCAAATTTATTTAAATACTCTGTGTAATATTTCTGTTTGAGATTTTGCCTGTAGTTTTCAATATTTTGGACATTTTGAGATAAGGTTGTTCTCAGTTCTGACTGGAGATTTTCTCGCTCAGATGCATCCAATGTGGTGGTTGATTGTAACGACGGTGGATGTTTCTCCAGAAATAGTGCTAGTCTGTAAGCCATCATGTTGTTAGAAAGGCCACTGTCACAATTGATATTGCTGACTGTTTCTTGAAGTGAATTAGATGATTGGTTAGAATACATGGCTAATGTAGTTTACAGTTCATTTTCGGCAGAATTAGATTGAGCCTTATGATGTGATTTTTTAAATTTTTGGGAATATACTTCAACTTTTGGGCTGTAGGTATTATGGATGACTTTGCTACGGACAGATATCAAATCTTGGATAATTTCATTTAGTGGGGGAAGGGAAATATCAGTTAATCCTTTGGCGCTTTGCTCAACAACACTATGGATTAAAAGTTTATTATAAAGTTCACGTTGTTCGCCAATGGAGAGTTTGCCATTGGATTGAATCTTTAAACGAAATTCAGCATTCTCCTGTTTTGCGATATCAGCCCATCGATGATTATCTTCTAGCTCTTGCCAGTATTGACCAAGCAAAGGATGAAGGGGTAAAGGAATGCTCTCGATGTCAGATTTGCTTAATTGATGTTGAAAAGTAGATATTTTTTTGATTGGTTTAGCTACTGCTGTATTGGCTGGCTGCAAATTGATATCTTGAGAGTTGCTAGCTAGGTCAAACGTAGAGTCCGGGGAAAGAGAATTTTGTTCAACCTGTGCTGCTGTGTAAGGAACAGAATTACTTTTTTGTTGCCTATTTTCTAAGTCTTGCCAAAGTTTAGCAATTTTCGGGTGAATAGGCACTTCCATATCACGGGTAGCATGAGGATTGGCAGTTGCTTCCTTGGCAGGTTGTTGAATATCCAACTTTTGAGCAAGTAATCTGAGTTTAGCTAAGTCTTGTTCAGTAATAGCAAGAGTCTTAAGTTGATGTGTCATACCTGAATCTGTTCTGCTGAATTCAAAGCTGGCAGCAACTCTTGTAACACCAGTATGTTCAGTTTTCAGAAGTTGCAGAGTAGATGTAGTATCAAGTTGACTTTTCTGGTAGAGAATACGGTAATTGCCCAACTCCAAATCATCACAACCAGTCCTTTTTAGAGTTTGAGTGAGGATTTGCAAGATTTCAGAAGTTTTAAAGCTCTCTAAAATTGTGTGCGTACCATTAAGGGAGAGTGAACCAAGGGTATTAGCAATCTTCCTGGGGTCTTCATCGACTGAAGGTAGTTGTTTGCCACTTTTGAGATAATCAGCAACTAACAAAAACTCCTGCCTTTCGATTGGAAACATATCTTTAGGTTGCTCAGACAGAGTGATAGCTCCCCATTTATCGGCATAAAATTGCATTAGTGCCAAGGTTTCGTCAGCGCGGCGATGAATACTGTAATTATTGCCGGATTTTATGATAGTAAAAGCATCAGCCTGATAAACTAAATTACCATCTTTTTCAACACCATAATTCTTCACAAGGGCATAAGCTACAGAAGCAATTTCCTTATTTTCTCTAGCTTCTAAACGCTTTCTGAAAAAATTCTGCTGGTATTGTTTAACCTGTTCTCTTCTTGCCCAAGAATCAAAGGAGTGAACCGATACCTCCTTTAAAGGTAGAGAAGCGTTTTGAGCAGGAGCAACTTTTTCTTTACTTTCATCGGCAAGTACTTCAGCATCTATTACTTGCCCTCCTATATTTTGGGATGAACTTTCTGGGGTTGTAATTAGGTCTGTTGGTTGTATGATTGACAACTTGGAACTGGAACGAGTTTTTCCAAAAAGAGCAATTGTCTGTTCTTCTTCCACACTTTCTCTTGACGGATTTAGATTAACAGTGCCATCACCAAGTTGTTCATAAAGATGGATCTGTTCACCATTTTTCAGAAAGACTGTTAGGCGTAAATCGGGTGGCTGATTTTTCTCCCACCAATCATTCAGGGGGACAGATGCAATAAACACTTGCCTCAAAGCTGACGCGCCCTGTGCAACAATCAAATCATCTACACCTTTTTCTGGGCCTGGTAATTCAACGATACTGACCTGAGCGCCAGCATCAGATAAAAGTTGACCAGTACGGTATGTAGCGATATCAATGTTGCGCTTAGTTTTATACCGAGTTTCATAGTCAAAGCAAATTTTGATGTCCCTGTTTGGGGTAGCAAAAACTGCCAATTCATCATGTAATATGGGCACAATTTGATTCCCCAGCCCATCCTTACTACGATAGCCAGCATAAATCCCTGGTAATCCAATTGCTGCTTCACCTTGGCTCAATAGGCTAGCGGCCTTCTTGGCTCCTTCGGCGAGTGTGACTGGAACATTATGTTTCCACACACAGTACCAAAACCCCGATTTGCGATCGCTAATACTTGGTTCAACTCCAGCTTTAGAATAAATTTGTTGAGCGATATCTTGGGGAACATCCAACAGGAAGATGCTTAATTCAACTTTCGGGGGATGTTCGTATTTGATAAACTTGCCTCTGTTATCGGCTTTTTCTCTCGGATTATTAGGTTTGTAGCATCCCCATATTTTTTGAGCGGGTTTATCTCCCGGCTCGTTTGCTGAAAAAGAACGAGGATCTACACCAGCATTACACCACCAGCCCCCATCCTCAAGGTGAGAATATTTGTTGAGCATTCCAGTAGATAGTCGTCCGGTATTAATACGTTCTAAATTCTTGCTGTACATGAGATATTCCCATGCTTCATGCTCAAGTTCTATTGGGTCTAAGTGTAAGCTCTTAAAATTAAGCTCGACAATTTCTGGAGCGATCGCACTTTCCTCGACTAATTCTTGCCAGTGGTTTGGATCTATGCGTGATGTCAGAAGAGGCAGGGGTGCAGAGGGGCAGAGGGGCACGGGAGAAGGAGGCTTTTGGGCAGGAGGGAGAAAACTTGTACAAATTCCTTCTTCACTTCTTTGCTCTTCCTCTTCTCTGCTCCTATACTCCTCTGCTCCTCTGCTCCCCTGCTCCTCTGCAACGCCAGCCCAAATTGTTGAGTCAGCCTCTTGAACGCTTGGTATAACTACTAGTTCAACGGGTGTAGCAGAATTGGGCAAAAATGGAGGTGTACCAGACGGCGGTAAAATCGGAGGTGAATCACTGGGGGATAATTTAGGAGGTGTATTAGAGCCAGGCAAAAGTGGATCTGTATTATCCGGTGGTAAAAGTGGAAATTCATCATCAAATGGTAAAAGCGGAGTTAATAATTCTGTTAATAATTTTTCAATTTCTTCAAACTCTGCTTGAATAGATTCCTCGGTTTGCGGGTCAAATTTCTGCCATTTCCAACCACCATTTTCATCAGGAGTCATCACATAAGCTTCTTGACCAATTGACAATTTTAATCTCTTATTTATTTCATCATCTATTGCTAACCCTATCGAGTCCAATACAAATTTTAGATAAGGAGCTATCACTGCTCTGGCAAAGTATTCACTGCTTTTGGCATAAGCAGAACTCAATTGTAAATGTCGTTCATCAAACATAAGACTATTAGTTGAGAATTTTTAATCTTTATACCGATATTTTCATGCCACCTCTTGGCGATGAGTTCAGTTTTTCTTGATACCATTGAGATAAAGATTTTTGCACAGCGTGAGAACAACATCTTTGGAGGATTTCATATTGTTTCCAATCAGCTCCCACGCAGGCTAAATCAATAAGTTTCCCTAACGGAGTAACGCGATTAAAGATAATATGTAAATGAAGACAATCAGGTGTAATTTCCAAAAAGCTAATAAACTGTAAATCATCCCAACCAATACCATGAACATATTGATTTAAAATTTGTTGGCAAGATTCTTCTGTCAGAGGCTGATGAAGATTTTTTAAAGTAATTATGGTATAAATGCCAACTTTTTTAAGTTTTGGCCTTCGATAAGAGAGAGCTTGAAAACTGGCAATGATTTCGGAAGTCTCAGCATGAATATCTAAAAAGCTGACTGAGCAAGTCTTTCGATTCCATGCTATTTTTTCAAGGATACTAAAACTCTCAATAGCAGATTCTTCAATAATCATTCGCATAAGGAAAAGTTCTTAATGAAAGGGAAATAGGGAACAAGGAACTTTTAACTGGGGTAATGTAAAGGAGGATTTATACCCATCTACAATTCGTTAATGACTCTTTTAAATAAAAACATTTGATTCAAGATCAATCAATGAACTAACCTCAGATATATCCAATGGCAAAGAGTTATTAGAAACTTCTGGAGAATTTTGAGATAAAGGGAAACGATTGTTGATATTAGCAATTCGGATATCTAAGTCTTGCTGAGTTGGAAATTTCTGAGTACTTTTTCGAGCTAAAAGGCTGACAATGTTAGTCCATCTCTGCTGGTTATATTCTTCAATATCTCGAATAGCTTGAGGGATTTTGAGAGATTTTAGCAAAGGAACCGACCCCTCATTTTTATTAGAATAAGCAGGATTAATGAAGACACATTTACCTGGAGGCAACTTCAAAAACTGGGCTGACTCAAAGAGTTTTTTAGTTTTTTCCTGCTCACTAGTAGTAGTGTTTGCTTTTCCCCCGCCTGTAGAACGGCTTTTATGCTTGTACTTGATTTCCTCATCGCCCAAGAAACTGGAGAATAATTGTGCAGACTCATTTTCACCAGGATTGAAAACAAACTTAGTCCCGCAAGCCCCAAGAATAGTCTTAGCAACTTCCTTTCCATAGTTTTTCTCAAGCTGCCCCATATTCTGCCAGCCCAGGATACCGCAGAACCCCTCAGAGCGTGATTCGTTCAGCCATTTGAATAAGTCTGGTAAGTACAGAGAAGGCAGTTCATCGAGTGCAACTATAAGAGGATCAAGACGCTTTTTAGCAATGTTCCGAGCAATTGTCATGTGTAAAATGCTGGTGAGCAAAGGGCTAACTGCGTCCCGACGTTCTCTGTCTAGCCCGAAGATAATCATCTGTTTACCTTTGATTGATAAGGGAAGAGTAGTCTTACCAATGAAACAACCAATAGTATTTTTGGCCATGAAGCGAGTGAACATTATGCTAGCGGTAGATACAATGCCAGCAACAGTTTTTTCACTTGCGGCGGAACTGAACAACTGACCAAAGGCAATTTTAATCCAAGGATTGAGATTAGCTGCTATCAATCTTTGCACCATAAGTTCAGAAGAAAGGATGGCGGCACTAGTCATAACATCAGCGCATTCGCCAAACTCTTTAGTCAGCATCAAGATAGCTTGTGTCAACTGATCCCCTGCTGGAGCAAAGAAACCATCTTCATTACTATTACTAAGAATGCGGAAGTTTTTATTAATTACAGTAGCGATTTGCCTAGCTGTTTCAGCATCACTACTGTCTCGTAAAAAGTCCAATGGATTACAAACTTCCGATTCTGGAAATCCTGGGGCGAAAATGTGAACATCATAGCCCTGACCCTTAGCGTAAGCAGCTATTTTGGCTTGAGAGGGATACTTAAAATCATAAGCAATTATCGGAAATCCTTGGTCAATGGCAGAGTAAATTGCGGGGTTAATAGCACTGAAAGTTTTACCACTACCGGGAGCGCCAATTGCCGCCGTTCCTCGTTGAACATCAGGAATATAAAAAGTAGTGCCAGCGCCACTTTCTTGTTTAGCACCCTTGCATTTATGCTTACCTATGTAAAGTGCAGCACTATCACATTTGGGTGAATTTATTTGTTGTAGCGCCTTTTTCTTGGCAGCAGCAGTTTCTTTAGTACCTCCCCAGTAACTAGTCGCAATCTTCTTTTTATTACTGCCATCGCCAAAAAATACTCTCATTAAAATGTAAGCAGCCAACATACTTATAATTGCTAATCCACTTGGTTTAAATAAATGATGAGTGTACTTACCAATGTCACTATGTGGATTTTGTAACTGTTCAAAATGAAATGGTTGGTTGTTTCTATAAGTAGTCAAATTATTGCTCATCACGCAAAAATTCAGGAATTAAGAATAGTTAATTAGGAACAGTAGAGGGACTACCAAAAATAATTGGGTCTTTTTCGTGATAATTGATAAACGGAACTGGCCCAATAAAGTAGGGAGTACAAGTCCGACCAACAAAAGGAATAGTCTTGCAAAAACGGAAAAACATAGCAGTGTTAACGGAACCGCTCGATTCATCTATATCCCACACCACTTGTTTAAATGATTTACCAAAGGGATGACGACCTGTTGGCTCAAGACCACCATTAGCTACAGCTAAAATTCCATAGCCACCTTTTACTTTTTGGACTTTACCCGAAATCCATTGCGCTCCAGTGGTCTGACCAAGACCTGAAGCTTCAAAGTGGACGCAATTATTTTGATTGCAAGGGACATTAAAACCCTCTTGATAACTGCCAGAAATGCTGCGAATCCGGTTAGCTTCTATATCTCCCAATGGCAAATCTACTTGACCAACGAAAGAAAGATCCGGCTCTGGCACATTAGGAAAATTATTCCAAGATAAATCCTTCAATCCGGGGATGTCTGAAATGAGAGTATCTTGCCAATTAGCAAATTCATCAAATGATGAGTTTTCAATCCCCGGAATCGATGTCAGCTTGTATTTAGACAAATCAATTTCATTGCCGAGAGTGATATTATCTAAATTGTAATAATTAGCAACGTTACCAATTCTTTGATTAGTGCTGATACCCATTTGGCGAAAAAAGTCAGCTATTGGTGCTACACTACTGGCTGATTGATTAGCTAAATCAGGTATAGCCTTGACTAAATCGCTAAGGGTTTGAGTTTTGATTATTCCAAAATCATCAAGCTTTAAACTATCTAAATCAATAGCTAATGCCTGAGATATCGTCGAAAGGGTAAGCTTTTCAATATTCAGATTGGCATCTTCAAAATCCCCAAGCTCCATAAAATCGCCAATACTTTGTCCAGCTTGCCAAGTTCTAGTCTGATTCCCTCGGTCAGTTGGGTAAGTCACATTACCAGATTCAGATACAATCATGTCTTGAAACTTCATTTTTGACCAGTCTGGAATCAAGCCATTCTTGCTACTAACAAATGGGACTTGTGCTGATGCTTTGGGCAGTATAAATCCAATTACCTGATTCATGATTCCATACTTACAAAAACTGTGAATAAACAATCCTGCTAGCAACCCAAACAATATTAAATAGCGAATCGTGTCAAAACTAATTTTGGGCGAACGCTTTGATGTTTTCATATTTGTCCAAGCTCAATTAATTTGTTAACTAATTTAAGTGAAACACCAGCTTTATCAGCAGCATCAGGCATTTGCTCTCCACCTTGAAAATGAGTCAAGAATTGCTCAATCCGATTGTGAAGTTCATCAGATGAAGAGAGCAAACCATTACTAATCGCTACTCTCATCCCCGCTCTGATTTGTTTTATGGTATTGATAGTTTGTACTAAGGGCGATAATCTCGGTCGAGCTACTAGAGAAAATGGCTTGTCGTTAATAATTGACACTTGACTATATTCAGGACGGGAATTAGATGGGGTAACTTGAAAGTGGTAAACTTTGCGCGAGCCAGAAGCAGTTTGAGTAATCACTGTAAGCAAAGTTGCACTTGTTTGCGGCAGTCCTGGAACCGGAAGCTTTTTAATCCGGCGTAAGTGAAGTAATCCAGCACTACTGTTTTGACAGTTCTGGTCGATTCCCTCTAAACAACCATCAGTGTCAATCAGAACTTGCGAGGGATCGTCAATCCACACCCGCTTTACCATTTCATTGACTTCATAAAATGAAATTGATACGCCTGAGCCATTCCAGACCTTAATTTTTTGCAGCTTGGCAGTACTGCCACTAACCTGAGATTGCTTTATAGTGCGGACTGTACTTTGAGCATAGGTTTTGACTGGAACTAGACACACTGCCAAAAAAGCAGCAACCCCAAGCTGGAGCGCTGTCATGAGTTTTAACTTCTTCATGGCAACTCCAGAGAACGATTCACCAAAAACGTAATCTTCGTCCCCTGTGGGATATACCAAACATTGGGACGAGCGGTGATTTCTTGGTTAGAAGTTTCTGCACGACGAGCAATGATGTCACTAAGCTTGCCAAAAGCACCTTGTAAGAATGCCCCGCCAATATTGCGCTGGCTGTTTGAAGTCGTGCTAGAGCTAAATGTCCCTGTAGCAGAATTAATTACACTGCTACTGGAATCAGATTGATTCAGGATTGTTCCTACTTGGCCCAAACCACTGACTAATCCCACAGTCAAGTCAGAACCTCCCCCTTTCTTATCTTGGAACTGTTTAGCTAACAACGGTTTCCCGCCTTCTCCTAGTACAGAAATTGCACCGCTACTAATTGGGTACTCAGTGTTATCTTTGATAATGCTGGTGACTTGCACACTTACATAAGAGCCACCATTAACCTGTAGGGGTTCAACGGCCAATAAAGTGCCTTTATGAATTGCCACATTTCCATAGTTGTCATGCAAATCAGCCGTTAATCTAGCAACATAGCGTTTACTATCATCTGGATTTTGCTGTTGTTGGAAGCGAGTATTTTCGCTTTGCTGCTTGACCACTGGAGTCACTAAAACACCATTTGCGAATTCCCCAACGACTAAATAGCGAGTTTTACGCTGTTGCAGAATTTGGTTTTCTTGAGACAAGTAATTACCATCTGCTACTTGTTTATCAGATTTAGAATCGGCTAACCAACGAGGGCGAATTTTCTCAATTTCTGTGGATGTACTGTTAGAGAAGTTAGGGCGTGTTTGCTGTGTTGTATAAGCACTATTGGGTGGCTGTACTTTCAGAAGTGTTGTATTCGGTGTTTGAAAGGATGTCGCCTCTGTTGATATCTGCTGGTTATTTGAAGTAGGTGTATAAGCGATTTTTCCGTAAGATCCTAAGCTGCGAAGTCGATTAAATTCAGCTATCACGTCTGTTGGCGTTTCTGTTTTCGGCGTAACAGTCCTAACAGGATTACTAATTCTTGGCAATGTTTGATTACGAGGTGGTGATGAAATAGTCGGGTTAGTTCTACTCGGAACGTAATATCGTCTAGGGCTATAACTTTGTGTTTGTGCCACAGGTCTAGCTGTTGGTGTTGGTGGTGAAGCTGCAACACTCACAGGTTTATTATTAACTTTAACTTCCTGCTTACTCTGATTAATCTTATTTAATTCATCTTCTTGCTGATTCAGCGCTAACTTAGCGTAAACATCCCCATCTGTTTGCTCAACTTGTTCTTTATTTCCTGAAGACTTTGGTTCTTCAATAGTTTTAGTAGTATCGCGGTTATCAGGATTAAAAATTCCATTCAGCAGCCAAAATATAGCTAGGAAGGTCAATCCAAAAGGGAGTGCTATGACCAACAATCTTGACCAGGGAGAAGTAATTACTGTATGTTTAGTTGTGACTGATGAATTATCTAATTCTCCCTCTGACGTAATTTCCCTTGGGCTGGAATCTGAACTCATTGCTGAAGATTTTAAGTCATCATCTATTTGGAGAAAATCATCTACAGTTGATGAGCTATTAATCTGAGTATTTGTCATTGTCTGTTAGCCAAATTTAAATCGACGATTTGCGTAATTTCTAATCCAGCTTGCCTGACTTGATATATTTTCTTTGCCAGAGCAGTAGTATCATTAGGGATGTTTTGCGGTGTACTAATGGCTTCTACAGTAATAGTTTTGTTAAAGGGTATACCTTTGCCTGCATTATCAACTCTTGTAAAAGTAACGAGAGTAGCTACTAAATCTACTGACCATTGACCATCTTTAATTTTGCGAGGTGATGAAATGAAGCGGGGAATCAAAGATACTTGTGTATCACCGTTAAATACCCCTGCTGGGGTCATTTGAGCTAGCTTACGCAAAAATGCTGTCCGAAAATCATGCTTTTCACTGATTGCATAAGCAGCTTCATAAGAAGAAGTAGTTACTCTGCCATTAGAACGTTCAGTTCTACCTACATCTATACCAGCATCTTGTTTAGTAATGGGTTCTCCTTTTTCATTAAAAGTTTGAACAATTCCATCCCAGTTAAACATCTTGATAAATGTGTTAGAAATAAATTTTTTAATAACTTCATCGGAGCGTTCATTCGGTTCTACTGCTTGGGCAACAACTGATTCTCCTGATGACAATTGCACTAGCGCTAACTGCTTTTTACCTAAACTACTGACTGCCCCATAATTAAGGATTTGTAGTAATAAAGAGAACAAAGCCATCGAAAATCCAGCTAGTGAAATTATTCCGATTCTAGTTGGGACAGATTTGTTATATTGCAGAAGCTGTAACGGCTCTGGTTTTGCCTTTGTACCATTCTTTGTATTAAACATTGTTAGATTATTGCTGAAGAGGGAACTCTTAACTCTTAATAGAGAACTCTTAATATAGCTATTACCTCTATTTACTGAATTTTGATACTAAACTGCCACCAGATGTTGTTATAGCTTTAGTAGCATCAATAGCGATTGTGCTATAGGTTTCAGCCGCTTTGTTGATTTGTTGAAGTACAGCTAAACCACCACCAGCAGCTAATCCAGTTGCTAAGAAAGGAGCAAAAATCCCAATTGTAAAAAGAAAGAATAGAGGTTGATCTGCTCTAGAGGTAGCAATCAATTGTCCGGCTAATCCGGCAATTACGTTGAAACAAAGTTTTGCCATTCCTACAGCGAAATAACCCGTAAGCCAAGTAAAAATTGCTTTTCCACCATAAGGTAACAAAGAACCACCTACAGCTAAAGGGCCGAGAAGTGCTGTTAACAACATCGTTAGTTCAATCGCCCATTGGTAAGCTCCGTTCAACCCAATCAGTACAATCGAAACAATTTCGATGACCGAAGAACCAATATAAGCACTGAAAGGAGAAAGTATTACTTGTATAGGATTAGCCCCACCTTTAATTGCCTCTATTGGAGCTTGAATAATTCTGTCTATTTTTTGAATGACCCACGAAAACGGGCCGCTTTCACCAGTAAAATAACTCGGATAGTCTTGTTGAAGTCTATCTTTAGCATCCGACAGACATTTAACAGATTCTTCTGGACTCAAAGACGAGGTTTTGCAATTTTCTATTTCTTTCGCAATAGATCCACGCACCGCTTCTACACCCAAAGCTTTTTGATATGCAGCTCTTAAATCAATACCTTTTGCTGTACGTGTTAGCATGTATTGGTTTGTATTGTTAATGTAATTTCTGATTCCGAGAGTACCTGCTCCTAAAGCTTTGCCATTATTTGCTAGGAGTACTATAACTATCAACACCCAAATAAAATCTGTGTATGCACGTTGTTCATCACCTAAGAGCATTTTCTTTGTCCACTCAACCATGAAAAAAACAAATGTTGCAACGGCGAATAATACACCGACTTTGCACATAGCAGCATATAAATCACCTGTGATAGTTTCTTCCCAAGTCTGATTAAAACCTTGAGCAATAAAATCTGCTGTCTTACTTGCTTGTTCTAATAAATCTGCACCAGCAAACTGAGATTGAGCGAATAAGTAATTTTTTGAAAGCATAAGGGTGAATTGATGATAAGGAATCAGGAAGATGTTAAGAGTTTCCTCTCCTGGTTAATTTTCTTGCGTTGGATCTAAACGAGATATACCGATAAGTTCATGGGTCAAAGAAAGAGTACCTAATTCATTCAAATCTTGTTTTTTGCGTGCATTTGCTGTGTTTTCTGCAACTTGAGTCAGCATGAGATTGGAGTATGAATTATCCTGCCTTGCTTGCAATGAATCAGTGCGCTGTTGTGCCAACATGGAAACCACCAGACCATTTTGAGCGGCGATCGCTTTCAGGACATTTTGAGAAGCATCCATGTCTTGAGCTTGGTCAGCAATGGTTTTCGCGTCTTGAGCTATTTGTGTTGTTTTCTCTATTTTTTGAGATGTATCTGCTTGCCCAGTTTTACCTACAACACTGATGATTGAAGCTCTTGTGAGTTCTCGCTCTAAATCTTGCCCCTTTTCCTTAGCGACTGGTAAAGAGTAAGTATCAGCAATTCGATTTTTGAGTTCATCGCTACTAGCAATCGGATCTGGCGCTCCCATCTCTCCGACAGTATTATCAATTGCAGCTTGAGCATCTTTTTTAATCCCAGCCCAACTCTGATCTATTTGCGATTTTGTCCAAGTTTGGATCTGACTTACTTCACCTTTAAGATCATCAACTAGAGAGCTAAAAAAATCACTAATGACTAATCCATAACTGGGTGTAGCTAGTAATAAACTTACTACAGTAGCAGAAAGTAGTACAGCAACTTTTTGACGATTCTTCATGGTTAAGCTACCTTTGTTTTTTGTAATTGAAACATGAGTTTTTTAGCTTCCTCAGATAATTCTTCTGACCGAATCATTTTGATATAATCTTCAGTAAACCTGACCATTCCTAATAAAGGATTATCTTGATAATTTTTCAGAAAAAGAGTCCGCAATTCTTGCTCATGGGGATTGTTAGCAACAGATGCCAATAAACAGTGGGCGGGATAATAACGGCAAAAAGTTAGTTTACCGTTATCATCAAGCAACCATTGAGAGTAAATCCCCGATTTTTGGGGATAGAAAGCTTCTGTACTGTTAACCCGAATGATTTCGGCAGGATATTTAAATCTCTCTATGAATGGGTCTACTGCTGAGGTTTGTATCCTCCCGACTAATCTAGTCCCAATATTTGCAAAAATCTTAGATGCTGCCTTGCTTTGATAAATACTCTCTGGCTCTTGGGCAGATAGGATTACGCGAATTCCCGCTTTTGCACCATTTGCACACAATCTACCAATCAAATCTGCAATTGATTCAAATTGAAATAAGATTGGTGCTTCATCGAGGAAGAAGATACTGACTTTCGATGCTAACGCTCGTCTGAGTGCAGCAGCATAAGCGCTTAGAGCTAAAATGGCTGCATCCGTCTCACTTGATAAATTTCTTAATGCAAAAACAAGTAATTTTGCATCAGTTCTAAAACTAGAAGGGCGAGAAATTGACTGTCCAACTCTTGTGCTTAACCAGTAACTAAGTCTCAGTCGAATTTGTTCTAAAGCTGACATTATATCTCGACTGTTACTGGCAATAGAATCTAATTTAACAAAAGCTGGGGAACAGTATTTGTAAAAGTCTTGCAGCGTTGGAGTTTCTGTCCATGCCTTAGTTCCCACTCCTGATAAGAGCGCTAACTTATAGCGCATTTTAATTTCATCATCGTTGAAAAATATTTTTAATGTTAAAGCAATGATTGATTCAATATTGGTAATCATCCCAGGACTAACCCCAATCATGCTAGTTCCAATCACCATTGTCATCAACACTGATTTCAAAAACTCCTTGAAATCATTCAATCTTTCATTGATAATTTCTGGTTCTAGCCCTTGCAAATTCGGTAACTCAAAAAGATTGTTGTATTCTTTAGAAATATCAAAGTAAGCCCCGTCTTTCCCCAACAAATTAGTGTAGTCAGTGAAAGTAGATGTACCATCTGGTTTGGGGTAATCTAAAGCGACAACTGGGATATCTTGGGCAAGTGCTGGTGTAAGAATTCCAGCCACCAGTACTGATTTCCCCGAACGAGTTGCACCGAAAACAGCTAGATTCTTGTGATTTTGGTACAAGTCTAGATATACAGGTGTTCCGCCCTCTTCTGCAATTAACTCAAACCCAGTCCGATCTCCTGTGGCTGTGCGGATCAAAGGCATCAGCCCTGGTGCTTCGGAACTAAAATATGGCAGTCTGCGGTTAAAAGGCTTGGTTAACAGTGGTTCCCAAACAAATGGACAACACTGCAACCATGTCTTCCAGGCGTATTCTATCTCCCGGTCAACTGCCGCCGGACGCAAGAAGTAACTCGCAAGGTAACGGCAAGCTTCATCTAAAGAGCGTGTTGATTGACGGTGTACCAGAAAAACTACAGCCGTGTGTACGACAACATTTCCTTTGTAAATCGTCTTTTGAGCTTCTACTGCTGACTCAATATTCAGTCCCGACTTGACATCAATATTACCTTTATCACTGGATAATGTCGTAGAAGTAATCGATTGTTTAGTTAGTCTTTGCAGATTAGTTTTTGTGATTCCTTGGTTAGCTTTCGTAACTTGACAGATGATTTCAGTATCGAAAATACTATCTCTAGATATCAGTGACCAGAGATATCTTAGTTGTCCCTGTTCGTCTATCCAGCCCCCTGGTTTTTGACTAAAATTCAGCGCTCCAATATATTTATCTTGGATTTTTACCCATTGACGATCCAAAAATGGTAAAGACTGCTCATCTTCTAGTAAATGATGCCGGATGTGAAAATCGCTTGTTTGGGTTTCAATTAGTCCATTTATTTCATCTATTTTTAAGGGATTTGGGATTGCTGTTGGTGGAGAATGGTTAAATTGCTGCCAGATTACCGTCCAGAGTTCTTCAGGACTCAAAGCTTTAATCCCTAATTTCATCTTATTACTCAGCAAATTCTCCCATGATTGAAAACCAGCATTAAATGAATTTTGCAGAATATTTTCAATCTTGGTATTATTAATGTAGTGAATTTCTCCAGTGAATTTGTACCAGATTTTCTCCAATTGTTTAATAATAGACTCAACAAAATCTTGATTTCGTGACTCATCAGAAGCAACAGTATAAGTACACCATAACCTCAAGAATTTGTTTTTTCGGATTCCACTTTTGGTTAATCCTTTGATTCGTAATCTTTCACTACGAATCAAGAGTTTAAGTTGTTCGACTGAACAAGTATTCTCAATTTGCTTAAGTTCTTGTTGCCGTTCATAATCCGAAGTAAATGAACCAAAATGTATGGTCATTGATTCTTGCTCTGGGATTTCCTTAAGTCCGGCTTCTATCCCCTCGAATATCGGTAATATTTGTTCATTGGCTAAATTCGGATGAATCCCTAAACAATCAAAACAAAATTTAATCTGAATAGATTCACCTTTTTTGAGAATCAATGCACCTATGCCTTTTCTCCCGCCTAAATTCAAGTTGCAAATCCCTGCTAAATGAATAATGTCCTCAAAGGGAGTCAAGACTTTAGCAAACTCAATTTGCTCTTTTTCTAATTTTTTCTTACCTAACTTATCTGGATATTTAGATTGTTTCGGAGTTTTCATTATGAAGGCACAAATTATCTACGATTGGTGGATGATTCAAATTATTTACTGTTATAAAACAGGGAACTCTTAACTCTTAAGTGGGAACGGTAGAAAATGAGAAATTCAAGAAGAATTCAGGAGCAGAGCCGGAGATGCTACGAAGCACCGCTTTTTCGGTCTATTACATTTCTGAATTATGACCCAACTCTTGGAGAACTATGCCGCAGGCTTTACGACAAGCTCAGGGCATCGCCCCTGACGGAGTGAATTTTGACTCTCAACCTACTTCTTTAATTCTGGGAATTCCTCTGTTGCCTGTTACCTATTCCCTTTTAATTCTGATTTTTGTATTCTTTTTCAATGTTTTAAAAGGCATATAACCTCTACTAATTCGTGGTACGCCGATAAATTTTCCCAAAAAATCTTTATTCGTAGAAACTACCCACCATGTTGCCCATCCCCAAGCAATACTTAATCCAGTTGCTAACCATCCAGCTTGAAATGTATAAGAAACAACAAATACATTCACTACTCCTATTACTGACCAAGGAAAAATTTGGTCGGCGGGAAATGGGCCTAATCTGGGTCTGTCTCCCAAAATTCTATTTACAGTCCGAAATTTATTTTCATTTTTCATGATCTCAAACTATTTCAGCATGAAAAGACTGTATTAAATCAGTTATCAGTTATCACAGTTTCAGTCAAATAGTTTGACCCTAACTGTTACCTACTAATGAGTGAGAAATGGGGGACTCTGACGATGCAGATAAATACATCACTCTCTACTGATAACTGTTTACTGTTGGTTATGCCGCACCTCCACCAACAATCAAGCCAGTAACTAAATCTCCTACAAAAACTGAAAGGACAATAATTAATGGAGTTCTGGCTAATGTTTGGTTGAAGTCGATAGAGAAATCACTCTCTCTACCTCTTCTACAGAACTGGACGTGAGAGTTTCCCCTCATCCAGCTCCTCAGCAAATTGGCTTTTGTCATAAGTACCGCTAACATCAGAAATATTCAGAATGGATTTATCTGAATATATTCCTGTGTCAAAACTGCATGAGAAAATGAAGCATCCCTGGCAGTTTTTCTATCGTGGCAATGACGATGAAGTAATTGAAAGTTGTTGTATGAATTTCTACCACCTTTAGATTTGGGGATGATATGATCAACTTCCATTAAATCTCCGTCTTGGAAAAAGAGTCCGCAGTGGGTGCATTTACCTTGTTGCTTCTTTAATAATGAAGCAATCCTGGTAGGCACTTCTGGGTGATGACCCATTCTTGAACTCCAGTAAACCCAATTACCATCATAAGGACTGCGGCTGCCTTGCACTTTGATATGTCTGATGATTCGAGTATCGCAATGTTTAGCAAGTTGACAACCATCAGGTGTACTGAAACGCCAAAGGTCATTTTCAGCTACTCTCCAGTATTTGTTAGCAATCTCATGCTTGTTACTGTGAGTACATCTATTAGTTGCCCATGCCCGCAGTTTTTGATAAGTTAAGAAGTCTGCCTTTGAAAAGGCTTTTCTACTGACACCGCTTGAATAAAAGTTTGCCCACCCTCTGATTACAGGATTTAGTTTGTTTATTAGTTCCTGTTGTGGTGCGGTACTATGGGTGTCGATTATTTTACCGATGTCTTTCAGATGCTTCTCAAGCTTATCCGAACTTGGGGTAATCAAAGTTTTAAAACCAAGTATTTGTCCATAAGGGTTTTTGGCACTACGGTAGTCTCCTACTTGATATTGCCTAATATTAAACCCTAAAAAATCAAAGCCTACTTTTCCTTCATACTCATTGAAAGTATGAGTCAGTGAGGTTTTACTTGGTTTTAATTCTAGCCCCATGCCTTTTAACCAATCAGTAATCAGAATTTGGCATTTTTGAACTATGGAAATATCCTCATGAAGTACCACGAAGTCATCGGCATATCTGATTAGAATTGGTGAACGAATAGTCACCTTTTTCCCGTTGATTTTCGGATCTCTTCGAGGAAATGCCAGTTGAATGTGGTTTTCTAAACCATGCAAGGCAATGTTTGCCAGAAGTGGAGATATAACTCCCCCTTGCGGCGTTCCTTCATGATTAGGAAATAAGTTTCCTCCATCCAATATTCCCGCAGTCAGCCATGCTTTAATTTGACGGTGTAAACTGGGGAAAGTGTTCAGTTTTGCCAACAGAGCTTGATGGTTAATGCGTTCAAAACATTTACAAATATCGGCATCCAGCACATATCTAGCTTTTTGCTTGATATTTAAATAGATTGCTTGAATCGCATCATGCACGGAGCGTCCTGGTCGAAAACCGTAGGAATTCGGCTCAAAACGTGCCTCCCATTCGGGTTCTAGCGCCATTTTGACTAAAGCTTGCAATGCACGGTCGTACATTGTCGGAATACCCAAAGGTCTTTTTTCTTGGGTTCCTGGCTTTGGTATCCACACTCTGCGGACAGGATTTGCCTTACCGTTGAGTTTGAGACTTTTAACCAAGTGCATACGTTGGTCTGGTGCTAATAGTTTGACACCATCTATTCCAGCAGTCTTTTTACCTTGGTTGTCTTGTGTAACCTTCCTAACGGCAATACATTTTGCTGACCATGAATTTAAGAGGGTTTTCTGAAGCTGTCGAACTGTGACTAAATCCTCACGATTAGCGGCTTGGTATATTCTCTTTTGCAGCTTGTAAACCTGACGTGCCAGTTTCTTCCAAGGAATTGACTGCCAATTGTTTGGGTTTATCTCGTGGGTTTTTGGTGTGTCAAGTTCTGATTCTATCCTGAACTGTTGTTCGGCTTTAGACATATTCACTGCTACTGTTGACTATACCTTCCAATAAGCCGTGTGTCTGTCTGCATATCCCAGACATTACTCTGGGCTTTAGCTTTTGACACAATCCCTTCCACTTATGGCTTGCGGGTGGTTCCCTGCTTGATTCTATTCAAGAGCGCATAGGTGGATTACTTCGTTCCGAATGACCATTGATTGAACCTTTAGAGTGACGCTCTCCACCGGGTTTAGAGGGAAGTGCTGACTGGTCGAGACTGGAATCGCCAGTTCCCTATTTTCCTTGCCATTTTGGCTTGGGCTAATTAGCCGTCGTTGCCCATTCGATGTAACGATGGTTCAATCGCGTCTTCACACATGGTTGCTCGTGGGTTCTTGCTAGACAGGTTGCTGAGTACGGCTTTCAGAAGTCTGCCTTTCTTCCCCGCTTTATCCGTTTGATAACCAGTCTCCCGAATAGGGGAAGTGCTTTTACTGTTGCACTTACAGAGTAGGACTTTCACCTACATGGTCATTCAGTTATCATGGTTAAATAAAACCAAGCTAACTATCCCCCAGTATTGCTACTGGTTTCAGTTAAACGAATCGCACCCAATCTTCATCGTTGCGGGCCGCTTGAACAACCCGGACTAGGCTGATGCCTACGTAGAGTAAGAACAGACCCCTTAATACGTTGAAGAACAATGCTACAACTGCTTGTGTTTGTCCGTTCCCAGCATTACCAAAGGTATTAGTCATCCAGGTTTGAGCAGTGTTAAAAAACTGTGCATCGGCTGGCGAGGAAGCAAAGTCAAGTAGACAAACAACCGTCAAAATCGTAAACAACACCGCATAAAGATTGACTCCATACTTGCGTTGTATCTGCTCAAAATTAGTCAACAGAGCTTGAGATTGCTTTGGTAGTGCTATAGCGATCGCCGTAGCAATCATCAATCCACCTAAGAGGATGTTGTGGACTGACATCGACACGATCATTGCCGTACCCGTCGCTCCCATTAGCGCTAGTGTGCTATTTGTTATCTTGCTGTTCTTTTTTCCTGAAGTCAGTACAGCAGCATTATTGACAAAGCTTTCAGTCTCGTCGTGGTAAGTATGCATTTCGTTCTCCTGAAACGATACGCATATTATTCGGGTTTTCACCCACAAAACCTACAAACCAAAGTACTAAAAAAAACCGTACCTTTGCCTACATAGAATATTTAATACAATCTATTTCACAGCAAATCTAGCAAGTAGACTGCTTATATAGATGTTATAGCTGTTTATTATCAGTATTTAAAATTATATAGGTATACAATTTTATATTCATTGATGAAATTTAGAGAAATAAGCGCCAGATTGCCTATTGACTTTTTTCCCTTTGTTGGTTTTCTCATCAGTATGGAACCGATAATGGCTGGATGTTGAGCTTGTCGCCGACTTGAATTTTAACAGCACCAGAGGGCAGTTCTAAAACCTGAGTAGCAACACTACCCCTGTAAATTGGACAAGGATTTTTTGCACAAGGTGGAGCGTTGTAAATTACCGTCGTCACCATACTATCCTTGATGAAAATGATGTCTAGGGGGATTTTTACTTGCTCCATCCAAAAGGGGACATTTTTGTATTCCTTGCCCAAATTAAACAACATCCCGCGATCGCCGGGCAAATGATTGCGAAACTTCAGCCCCTTCTCTAATTCAACAGGTGTGGTGGCTACTTCCAACTTGAATGTCCGCTGATTGTAGGTGAGCATCTGCTTTGTGGGTAAATGCTGGGGACGAGTTTGCAAGTAGGCGATAGTTGATGAAGCGACAATTATTGATATTCCCGCAATTGGGCCAAGAATATTTAACAGTTTGTAAGCCGCAGCATATAAGTCGATTGTTGTGGGAATTTTGACTAATTGCATAATTTAACCAAAAATATTGACATTGCCGGCACTATATATACTTGAGTCAAGGGGACTGGACGGTAAACCCTGTAAATCAGCTTTGTTTCGCATACCCTCAATCCGTTCAGCTTCCCGGATTGCCAGAGGATTCATATTATTTCTCGCTGACAATAATGCTTCAAGTCTAATTTCTAGCGGCGGCAGTTCACCTATAGGTGGAACATCGTCTGTGAACATCAGGCAAAAAGTAGAGATAGCCGCCCTTTCCACAATTGCTTGGATTTCCGCACCCACACAGCGATGGGTCGCTTTGAGCAGTCTACGCCATTCTTCATCGCTGAACCCATCTCTATCACGGAACCGATAATCAAATCTAGCGAGATGAATTTTAAAAATCGAGTGTCGTTCCCCATTATTGGGTAAATCCACCTTAAAAATGTCGTCAAATCTCCCGCTTCTAGTCAGTTCTGGTGGTAGCCATTCAATGTTGTTGGCAGAAGCAATAATTAATACATCACTCTTTCTTTCCTGCATCCAGGTTAACAACATCCCTGCTAGTCTTCGGGACAAATCATCATTGAGAGTAAATCCCTTGTCAAAGTCGTCTAGGTATAGAATTACACGGTTAATCCTGTCTACTAGTGCCAGCAAGTTTTTTAGCTTGTACTCCGCCATGTTGCCGTAACTACGAAAACTGCCCCACTCTAAAACGATCATCGGAATCCCCAATCGCTGGGAGCAAGCTTTCGCTGAATGAGATTTACCTGTGCCTGGGGGCCCAATCAATAAAATACCTTTGGGTAGCCGAAGATTATATGCTTTAGCTAACGGCGTTAATAAGCGCTTATATGTCTTAAAAGATTCCTGCATCAAGTCCAGTCCGCCAACTTCAATTGCTGGGGGCTGGAGAAACTCAATATTGTAAACTCGCCTGAGCAGGTCAGTTTTGTAAAGAGAAAGTTTTTTTGTCAGTTCTTGGGCTTTGGTACAAGAAGCTGTAGCCCAACTAATCCCATACTCAATATCTGCTAAATACATCCCCACAGCAGCAAGGGCAATCTCATTAATTTCCTTTTCACTATAGTTTTTTGGCAATACCCCTTGTAGATAATTGCTGATTTCTTCAACTGTTGGCAGTTCTTGTCTAATCGTCGGCACAAATGCGGTAATTTCAGATGAAAGACTGGCGTTTGGCCCCAACAGGATAGCTGTTCTATTTGAGTTCCGGTTGTCAAGTTTCAGATTTATAAGGGCAGACTTAATCCATTCGGCGGTTAAGAAAAAATCCGGGTCAGTAGTTGAGTTTCCCAACCAAGGAAATATCCCCTCTAATATTAAAATGCCTTCTTTTTCAGTCGCTTTCCAAAATCGCAGGATCTCAAAGTAATCTTCGCGTTTATTTTTGGTCATCGGCTGATACTCTAGTACTTGTTGTAAAATCAAGTCCTGCCCATTAACCTCTAACTGATGTAGTTGATCGTCTGATAGTGTCCACAGATAGCATAAAACGTGCTTTTGTTGACATTCCCTAGCAATGCTTTTCAGTAGTCTTGCCCTTTCTTGCAGTGGAGATTCTATCGCAATCAAAGGATTGTTTAGTTTTATCAGGTCAAATACTTGCTCTATCAGCGTAGTATTCATCAGTTTTTTTATTTGTTGGTCATCCTGATAATAAAAGTTGTAAAAAATTGTTTCCACAGACAAAAGTATTGAAAAATACAGTACTTTTACCTCTTGCTTTTTGACTACAATATGCCATTCTCTCTTAATTTATCCAACAGAATTCAGGAGTCAGGAGTCAGAATTCAGCAATGCTTTATGACCGAAAAAGCGGATGAATAATAGGATTTAAAACCCCCACCAAATCGTAGATTTGGTGGTCAACAAGACCTGCGCCGGTCTGAATCCCCGACTGATTGATTCTGACTCCTGTTAGCGGATAGCTAAGGTTTAGCCCATTCAGAATAGCTGAATTCTTCTTCAACCGCATTGTCTGAGTGAGCAATTTTACTTAAAATCAACGCTATATTATCAGAAAATTGCAATTAATATTAATATTTAAGTCTCAACTATTTTTTGTATTTAATATTTGCCATATTTATCTATAGATAAAATAAATATATTTAATAAATTGACTTTCAAACTTATTCATCTGTTAAAATATTGACAAAAAATTGTGCAAATTAGGTGTGCTTTTATGATATTCAATCTTAACAAAAACCGGATTTATGTACTTGCTTTACTGTTAAGTTTGGGAGTGTCTTCATGCCAATCACCAGAACAAAAAGCTGCTTCTGCTCAAAAAGCAGTAGAAGCAGAGCGAGAGCAAAAGTTCAAACAGTTTGTCGAGAGTACGCCTGATTTATACAAAGTAACTTGGAAAGTTTGTGGGAATGCTGGCGTAGATTTAAATAGAAAAATAAATTTGGGCTGTGATGAAACTAAAAATATTCCTACTCAAGGTTTCCAAACACCCATTTATGTATGGGGCCCTGCTGGAGAAATAAAGTTTATCACTAAGCCTAGCTTCTTTGCTGATATTTCATCGGACTCAACTCTTTTTGTCAAATCTAGGGGATGTCTTGCATCAGGTACTGCTAAACAAGAGCAATTATATGTTGTCAGAGAATTTCCACTAAAGAAAGGCAGTAATCCTCAACCTAAAGATGCGAAAATAGAAATCGTGCCAAAACAGGAAAAAGAGAAGATATTGCGAGATGCTGTCGCAAATGCACAAATAGAAAATGCAGCTCTTACAAATTTTGGTGTATCCTCCAATGGGCTAATTCCTACAGGGAAAGCTTGTCAATCATTTGATGAGTGGAAGAAAGCTAATTAGGAACTCTCTTTCAGTTTAACTAATATTGGGGTCAAGTCCCCATCCCATCCAGGGGAAACGCATCTGAATTACTCTATGATCGCAACGAAGGTTAGGAACCAACGAAAAAATCTTTCCTTTCGCGTTTGTTTACCTCCATCTGTGTGAAGAAAGCCAATCGCCGCAGACCAGAACTGTCTCACCATCTCCCTAATGTTTACATTTGTATACGTTGTAGACGTATCCACGGCTTCCATTTGCCGTTGGGAGAACGCATTTAAATTCTTCCTATTAACTGATAAATATTCTGAAAATCTCTATTTCACAGTCAGAGTCCGAATTCTTTGCAATGCCTGCCTAAACTTGTTGGCATCATAGGTTTTTTTAAAATAATTTTGGAAACATCGGAAACATTATGGAAACATTGCAAAATTTTCTTGACCTATCAGTGAAGGGATGCCAAAATTGGTCAAACAAGCGCAAGTAGGAGATTAATCGATGAAAGTAACTAGACATCGAGACAAAATTTTAGCAGCGCTACGGGAATGGTTTCGCATTCATAAACAAGCACCTACTCTGGAGGAATTCTGTGCTGAACTGGGAATGCAACCCCGCCAGAAAGCAACACTGCAACGATGGTTGCAGACGATGCGAGGTATCGATGTGGAATGGGAAGATAATGCTGCCCGCAGTCTTCGCTTCCTCACCCCTGAACCGGACATTGAACCAGGACTACAAATACCCGTAACGGAAACATTGCGGTATTTAGCAACCGGCTTAGTAGAGTGGGAAAAACAAGAACCTATGAACAGAGCGCATATTCCAAAAGCTCTTCGTGTTGGGATGTCCAGAATGCATTTAACATCTTTGCTTTCTGGAGACGAACAAGCCCCCTCAAGCCTGCCAGAATTTTTTAACTGGGCAAAAAAACCAGTTCTTGACTGGCAACCAGCAGCAGAGATTAAACACCTATCATCGGAAGTCACTCTTATAGAAGATGGGTTAGTTTCCGATTTTGCCCTCCAGTGGCAAGTTACGGGTGCTGATGTAGAAATGCAGGTGCAAGAGAAAGTCCTGCAAGATGTCCTGGAATACTGTCGGGTAAACCAACTAGAAGAAGCTTATCGCGCCTTACGAAAGCTGATTATTGAGTGTCCTGTCCTCCCCTACTCTCAATACCGTCGCCTTTTGTCTTCATCCCAATTAAGACCTCTGCGTGATTTTTTGCTGCAAATGTATGTGGATTTGGTTGATTTAACAAGTGACCCCACTTATCACTTCTGCTCTCGCTGCAAATATGTAATGCGTCGCCGTCGAGATGGAACTTATAACTGCCGAAACATGACTTGTGAACAGCTGAGTGCGAAACTCCGCCTCCCACCCCAAGCGTCAATTCCCAAGCATGAGGCAGAAGATTGGAAAGCCCTTACCCCTGGTGTGCATCGGTACGGGACACTGCCAGGACTTTGGGAAATTCAGCTTGCAGAAACCCTGACAAAACTGGGAGTACACGTTACTCTTTGGCCTGAAATTGATCAATTTGACTTACTCGTAGAGTTTAGTAAAAAAGTTCGCTGGGCAATTGACGTTAAAGATTGGTCGTATTTAGATGAAGAGCGTTTGCGGAAAGTAGACTATCGCTTTGATACTACTGAAACCTTTATAGTCTTCCCAGATGAGCGAAATGATGTCTTACGAATTGAGGTGGAACGCCAAAGACTCGAACCAGGATTGGGTGGCGTGCGCTTGAAGCTGGTTAGTGAAATTATCTCCCAAGCGAAAAAAATTCTGGAGAAGAAAAATCATGCGTGATATTTCTCAATGGGGTAAACCATTGCGTCAAGCCCTTCGCAAATCGCAGGACTTAAAAGCTTATGTGGAAGAAAGTTTACCTGATGCAGAGGCTAATATACAGCAACGAGAAATAGCACGTCTTGCTCAACTTATTGCGGAAGTGGAATTGGGGTTAACCTTACTGATGGAGGTAGCTCCAGAAGAAAGAGCGACTTCCGTATCAGCGTTACTTTTAGGATATCGTTTTCCAGTCAAAGCACTTGAAAGTGAAGAAAACTGGCTACTCGTACAAAAAGCCCGTTTTTATCTTGTGCGTCGTAAAGGAAGACAGTGGGAGCGGACTCTGGCTGAATACATTAAATTACCTGAAATTATCAGGATATTCAGCTTAACGGATACAAATGATGTTGCTCAACTGATTCCATGTAGCACTTACCCCCAACGTTTACAACTGTACCGTCAAACCCTATCAAAAACTCCATCGCACAAAAAAGGAAAAGTCAAACTAGCAACCTCTGGTTATTGGTATGCCAAAGTTTCTCATAAAGGTCACACTACCGTTGATGTTCCGATCAATATTCCTGAAGCTGTCGCTAATCTGGCTCTTTCTCCGCAGATATCTTTTCATGGCACACGCACGGCTGTGAATCCCTCTCGTCTTGTCACCTTAGAAAAATTGCTACAAGATGCTCAGGAAATGGATGAAAAACTGGCCCAAGCTGGGTACGAGCCAGAAAATTATCATCAACGTCTAACAGGAATTGCCTTAAAGTTATACGACGCATCAATAGATGATTTTCAACCTTCCCTACCAAACACTGAAATTAAACTAGAGCAACTTGTCCACATTGTCGGTTTATTGAATGTAGGTAAATCAACACTGCTTGATATTCTGATTTACCATTTTGCGAAACTTGGATATCGCTGTGCATTGCTGGTAAATGATGTTGTGGCAGCAGTGCGTGTGGCTTCCCTATTTCGAGATGGATTGGGAATTCTTGCGGCCCCTGTGTTGGGAAGCAGCGATCGCTTTCAACACTTAGAAAAAGTTTATGAACCAATTCTAGCAACCCAAGGTGAAGAAATCGAAACAGGAGCAATCCACCCAGCATGGCGTTGGTTTAGTCCTGTCTGTCCTTTACTACCTTTAGTGCAATCAGAAGAAAAATGGGAGTTCGGTGAAGAACCATGTCACAATCTTTACCAAAAACAACCCACTACTAAAAACGGCAATTCCCAGACAGAGGATGATGAGGATGTCGAAGATTTTGAGGAGGGCGAGAGTGAAGATAAATATACTTGTCCCTTGTATTACAAATGTCCGCGTCACCAATTAGAACGAGACATAGCTACAGCATTGGTTTGGGTGTTAACACCAGCCAGCTTCATTCATACGCGCGTTCCCCCGCAAGTTTTTGCAGAAAAACTGACCTTTGCTGAAGCTGTTTACCGTGAATGTGACTTTCTCTTTGTTGACGAAGCCGACAGGGTACAGGTGCAGTTTGATGAAGCTTGCGCCCCCGATGAAGTCTTAGTAAATTCTTCTGGAAACTCCCTATTAAATAAGCTAGGACTCAAATTCGCCACCACTATTTACAATTCTGACCGCCGCAGCATGGCGGCTGAACTCGTTGCCACTGCAAAAAGAGCTAATGACTACGCGCAAATTGCAACAGACCTAATTCTCCCCCGGCTCCATAACCAACCAAAACTTGTGGAATGGGTGGGACAAAACCCCTTTACAGGTCGTTCACTCTTCGCCCATATAATCCGCGACATTCTAGAAACACCAGAAACAGAACAGAACGAACCATCTCCTAAGCTGAAACGTGCCGAACGCAGCAAGGAACGACAAAAACGCATTCAGGCTGGTTTACCCCCCGAAGAGGAACGCCAGCGCCGTAAAAAAATCATGCAAACTTTGGAGGGATTTTTGCAAGCTCCCCTTAATCGTCGCAAAGGAGGAGAACTTTCAGACCTTGCCTTTACTCTACTGAGTGCCGAAAATGATGCTAGGGCATTAACTGAGGTTGCTGAATGGTTACACAAATGGCTGGAATCCTTGGGGATTTCTCTCGCAGAAAAAACTAAATTCGAGGAAGTTACGCACCATTTGCACTTAGCAATTCTGGTAACGGTACTCAACGATAAGCTGGGCTTTCTAGTTGATAACCTGAATGCACTCATGCGGGCGGGAGTTCTTGACTTGCATGACACGAGTCTTGCCCTTGTGTACCGCCCACCCCGTGATTATCTGCCAGTTGTGCCATCTTCACCTGTGGGAAACATTTTAGGCTTCAGGTATACGCGAGATCGGAGTAACAAATCTGGTGGGAAGTTGGAATATTTTCGCTACGTTGGGGTTGGACGCTATTTACTCCTAAATTTTCCCCATCTCTTTGCTGTTGATGGTTGGGATGGCCCCCATACAGTTTTGATTTCAGGCACTAGCTACGCTCCAGGGACACCTGCTTATCACATCCGCAAAAAACCGACTATATTGCTAGAACCAGCTACCAATAATTACACAGCAGGTGATGCCGGAATTGGCGAAAGCGACTTTTTCTTCAGTTCCCAACCTAATGCAGTCGGCAAGTACATCGCCCTATCGGGACTGCCACCAGATGTGAGAAAAATAGCTGTTAACGAAATGGTCAAGGCCATCTGTCACAATCCTGGACAAGCCAACAGCTTTCTCGATCAATTATTTGCAACCTTGAGTGATTTAGCCAAACAAGATCCAGAACGTTGGGGCGATCGCCAACGCTTATTGCTGATCACCAACAGCTATGACGAAGCAGAATTGGTGGAGTCAATTTTAAAACCCCTCTACCGTAATGTTGAAAATCTTAACGGCATTGCTACCCTACGCCGTGACAATGCTCCGGCTCACTTGAGTGGTATTCGTCGCGGTCAAATTCGTGACCTCGCCCAAATGTCTATTCCAATTGTCGTTGCACCTTTGATGGCATTAGAGCGAGGACACAACATTCTCAATGAGAAGCGGATAGCAGCATTTGGGGCGGCGGTATTCTTGAGCCGACCAATGCCAGTTCCCGATGATTGGCAAACTACTGTCCAGCAACTCAATAATTGGGCGCTGGAAAAGTCTGAAGATTCTAGGCTTTATGAAGCACTAGAAAAACGAGGCGATGCTCTCACGCTGACGAATATAGAAAATGAGTTCTACCAGTATGCGGTGGCGAAAATGCTTGACTTAAACTGTCGGGCGATGTCCTTCAAACAGTTAACCAGTGATGAACGTTCTATACTCTGCTGGACTCAATTGGTAAGTGTTTGGCAAATTATCGGGCGTTTGGTACGTGGAGGAGTTCCCTGTATTGTCCATTTTCTAGATGCAAAGTTTGCACCTCAATCAGTTGACAGTGAACTCGACAACGAACGAACCTCACTGTTAGTAGGCATAATCAAGGAACTTCAACTTGCTATTGAGCCAGAAGACAAACAACCTTGGGAAAAAACATTAGCTAAATCCCTCTATGGTGCTTTCTTTAATGCACTCAAACAAACAAAGGATTTACGCTATGACCAATAAAATCATTTCGCTATCGTTCTTCTTGGTCAACAATCTTAGGGAAAAACATTAGCCAAATCCCTCTACAATGCTTGCTTCAATGTACAGAAGAAAATGAAAGATAAGGAGTTAAATTATGCCATTTAAAATTAAAAGCATTCTCCCCGGAGCTTGGGAACTTACTAAGAATGAACAATACGAACTTTTTTCTCTCCAAGTCCCTACTGTATGGCAGCAAGTCGCTCAAGCTCTGGCGCAAAAACGTGTCAATTTGCAAGGTAGAGGTTATCCCGCCGTTCCCGTCTACTCCCTCGACCCGATTATCGCGGCGAGCTTTCCCAGAATCATTCAAACAGTACGTAATGGCTGGCAACGTCCCGGTGTACCTTGGATATTAGCAACAGAACGGGCTGACCTTTTCAACTTGCCTGACTTGATCAAAGATTGGTTGCGTGAGGAATTTAGCTACTGTTTAGGTGATGATGAAGTTGAATCTATTCTCGACCAACTGGATGATAATGCTTGGGAATGGAAGGATAAATCAACAGTTTATCCTTTGCAACTTCCACCAAATAACCCGTATGGCATAGACATTCGCTGGCAGGCGATACCTGATTATATGGCTGGGGAATTTCTCAAAAATCCACAGGTCACTTTCGGTTCCGATAATCAGTACCAACTAACTTTTTACCAAGTAGTAAACCTTAAGCAAGGAGCCGAACTAATATCATGGCCTCCTTATGAAGTTCCGCTAATTAAAAATAAAAAACAAGTTGGCAAAGTAAATATCTCATTTGTCATTCATTTCAAGTTGCAAACAGTTCCTTGGCGCAGTCAGCCAATGATTTATCATCAACTTTCGATTCGGCGATGGCTTACCGAAACTATAGAACGCCTACCTTATCGAGGCGTTACTTCTTTTGTTGGTGATAATCGACGGTGGTTAGATGGGAAAAAACAACCATTCCGCTTGATTCATATCCCTATTAAGCAAATTACAACGCAAGAAGGAAGAAAAGCAAGGTGGCCACTCGCTATTAGTGAATTACTGAAAATTAATGATTCTCCACTTCCTGAACCTGATAGTTTAGCTAGTGAGCCAGTTTATAATTGGTCTGTCTTTGGTGCTGCCCCGACTGGAATACAAGCTGCTATTGCTTATGACTCTCGACATTTGGGTGAATTTCCTTGTTTTCCTGGTGTGAGTCCGCTAGATTTAGCTAGTTTAGATAGTGCTATTCAAAATAAGATCGAGCAAGGAAATTTCCCAGTTCGCCGTATAGGTAAAGCGATGAGAAAATCTGGTGAATCTTTACCTTTTTGGGAGCCTGGAAAGTCACAAAAAAAAGGTAGTCTAGAACCTAAAAATCCTGATGATTTATCTACGCCAATGTTGCGTCCAAAAATTGCTGCTCCTGCTACATTTCGACACCCTGAAAGCTCTCCTAATACCATCCTAATTTTGTGGGAAACCCAAAAATGTCGAGATGCGCTAATTGCAGAAATTTGTAAATTACTTTCAATCTCACCTCAAGGAGAAACAATCACTTACGAAACTTTAACGGGGTTAACAAGAGAAGAAACTCTTTATCAAAATCAGGATGTATGTCTGCGGATTATAACTCAGCACGTCTCAGACATAACAGCAAGACTAGATGTTGATAATCCTGAAGTTGAGGGCAATAACCGACAACAAAAACGCACTAATTTGATAGACAAGCGTATTCATCAGATTACCTCATATTTACCCTCACCAAAAGGATTAAGTGGTGCTTTAGTAGAAATTAAACCAAAGAAATATTTCTTTCCACCGGAGTCAGATTCAAAACTTGCTGTGCGAATTGGGGTAATGCAGGCTGGTTATGTCAATCAGCACATCCATGCTTTAACAACATCTGAAACAAATGGTCAAGAATACATTCCGAAAAAATCTCAAAATCGAGTCCAAAGGGCAGTATCAGACTTATTACGACAATTTGGAATTTTACCTGCTCCTCTCATCGACTTTGAAAAAGATGGCATAGATCCAAATATGTGGCTGACTTGTTTTTATGTTTTACGCCGCACTCGAAAAACAACAGCTAATAATCAAGCTTCTACTGTAGCGTTGATGGTACGAGTCAACCCAATCAAGGGAACGGTACAGGTCACTACCCCTACTTTCTTCGCTACACAAGGCTGGGTATCGTATTCAGCAGGGCTGGGATATTTACTCCGTGAAAAATGGGAACCTAATAGCTATGCTGATGAAACGACTGGTGATACTAGCGATGCACAACAGTCTAGTGATACCCAAAACGAACAGAAGTTTCTCAATAAATTTGTTACCGATTGCTTGCGTGATTGTTTAAGTACATCAATTGAAAAGGAAAAACCTCCCCATGTGCTGTTTATGGCTGAAGCCATAAATGCTCGTACAATGCTGACATGGTTACAAAATCCCCAACTACCAGCTAACAATTTACCCGATCAACTAAAACGGCACATGACAGAATCGGAAATAAATCGGCTTTCGGTTGTGCGGTTAAGAGTTCCAGGTAATGGTGAAGTTCCCGTTGCTATTGCTAAGGGTTCTCCTGGTAGCAGAACTAATGGTTTATTCTGCTGGCAGGATGTGTGCGATGATGAGGCAACAGCACTTTACCTCAGCATGAGGAAGCTGTTAAATACCGAGCAAGGTACAAATACATTACAACAGAAACAGTCTCGTCTGGATAATGGCGGTGTACAAGCAGGCAATCCAAAACCATTAGAAATAGCTGTTATTCATCACCCAGGTCTTGAACGCGATAAGTTAGCTTGTTTTGTTCATAATCTTAGAGATCGATGGCCATATTTTGCTAATGAGGTTTCTTTACCGTTACCTTTTCCGTTTGCAACTTCAGCTAAACAATATGCTGTGAGTGCTAAAGATAGAGTGGAATCTGTTGACTTAGAAGAGGAGGACGAGGAGGAAGATTCTTCTGAATCTCTTGATTAAAGTGATGATAAACTACTGTCTATAGATTCTAGATAAAAACTGTAATTGGCATCAAAACAATCACTTGATTGTGGCGAACTACAAGTGTTGATAGCTTGAAAGCGGTTGTAAATTGTGTTGTAATTACGACTATATATTTGTACAACTTCTGATGCTTGTACTGAAACTGTTGTTCCAGAAGGAATACTGCTTAACACATTTGTTGCTTGTTTGATTTTTGCAAGTGCATCTTGCAGTCCAGCTAACGTGTAAGGCATATTTTGAGCAATTCTCTCAACTTGTTTAGCTAATTTTTGCGCTTGTTTAAATTTTAAAACAGCGTTATCTTCAATTATTAGCCGTTTATTAATTGTAGTATAGTTAGCCTTATATTCTTGAAGCCGCTGTTGTTCTTGTGCATACAAAGGGGAATTTTTAGGCATTGTTCCTAAAAGCTTTATTGCCTGTTCAAGTTTATTGCTGGCTTGTTTCCAAGTTGTACTAGAATGTGGAGGGTTCTGTGTAATTTTTACTGCTTCCCAACTCAATTTTTTGGCATTTTCAATCGAATCAGATGCTTGGATTTCAGATGACAAACGCGCTGAAATTACAGCATAATTATTACGATATTGTTCAAGTTTTGTTTTTGCATCTACGCTAACAAATGAATCTTCGGGAATCGACTCTAAGATAGTAATTGCTTCTTGCCATTTATTACTTGCTTCATTCCATACTGTTGCTGGGTGCGGTGGATTTTGCACCAAAATAGCTGCATCCATTGCTAACTGTTTTGTAGATTCAAACTTAGCTGCTGTATCTTCTTCTATTTGCAGTCGTTTTTCAACTGGATCGAGTTGCACGCGAAATTTACTAATATCCTGGTGTGCTGCAAGATATGCAGATGCAAATGAATTCGGAATTATTTCAACTGATGCAATTGCCTGTTTAATTTTGTCACGCATTAGTCTGATTTCATTAATATCTTTTGCTTGTGTTACATCACCTATGCTTGACATTAACGTTTGTGCATTCCAACGTACTTGCTCTTGAGAAAAACGCTTCCAACCAAACCAAACTCCAGGACTAATTAAAATTAAAATACTTGCAACAATTGCAGTTGTAATCTGAACAGATTTTCTTCGTTGTTGTCGCTGACACTGTTTCATCAATAGTGGATTTTTTAAACATTCCTGTGCTTCTTTTATTTTTCCTTCTCCTTCTTGAATTAAAGTTTCAATTTTTGGTTGTAGCTTTTGACAAAAACTTAAAATATCTAAAACTTTTTCGTTTTGACTATTAAAATCAATAAATAATTCATCTTTTGGGCTAAACTCTACTGCACAAATACTGCCAAAAAGCAATAACAAACTTTCTAGTGTAGTAGATTTAATATAAGTAATTTTTCCTTTTTCAATTGTATTAATAATATTCTGGAAGTTTTTGTTTATTGATATTAAATCTTTCTGTACAATTTTGATTTGTTCAAGCTGGCATAACATGACACCTTGATTCCCAAAACTTAAACTGTTCTTGATTATACGACTCTTGGTTTTGACATCATTTTTAATATCGCTTATTGATTTATTTGAATGTATTTCTTCTAATGCGGTTATCAGTCCCGGATGTTGAGTGCATTCTTTTCCAAATGAAACAAGATACGCTAACTGTAGTATAGGCTTTTCAATAATTTGCTTTAAATTAATACATTTATTAATAATAGATTTTACAGATTCGTATTGAGAATTATTATATAAAATAATAACTCCGTTTTCATCCAAACCTAATGCCGTAATGGATTTACCAAGAACACCAATTAAGGCTTTAATAACATCAATATTTAATGGATTATTCGCTTGCTTGTTAATCTTTTTTGTAACTATATCTAGTTGTCTATATACGTTTCTCAATTGTACTTGTACTTGAGACATACGATGTAAATTTTGCTGCATTACAGGGAGACTATCAAAATTTAATCGCTTTTCTGCTGTTATTAAAACAGCAGAAACTTTTTCGTGTAATTGATCAATGCTAATTTTTGACTGTACTTGCGTAAGAATATGTAAAAAGCCTGCATCACTTAGACAAGTATCTATAAAATTTTGTAAAAACTTTGCAGATGCTATTATATTTATAATTTTATGCTCATACTCTTCACATT
>NZ_JAAGOG010000463.1:0-905 GCF_010747425.1 Nostoc sp. UIC 10630 | reverse complement strand
ACTTATGCGGCTAGGCAGCACCAAGACTATCTCAAACCAGAAGAGGTTTTGGAATGTGAGAAGTTCCGCATACAGGATACTTATGGCATGAGCGTAACCCCTGAACTGGTTGAGCAAGATGATGGGGGACGCTTAATAAAAAAGATTGTCGCACTTGAAGCGATATTGGCAGATCCTGGGGAAATGATTACTGATGACCAGGGGCGGGAGTGTGTTTCACCGCCGACTGTGGTTGTGGAACGTGATAAATCGGAACGTGAGCGCTTGGCTATTTGCACTGACTGGAGCAATCATTCTACCGCGTGGCTTATGCGTCATCGGCTGGGGCTTAGGGCAGTGTTGATGGATCTCATGTCTGGGGTTGAGATCAAAGGGGACGAAGCGATGATTCAAGTTTTGGCTGAGTTCTCCAAACGCAACGCATCTCACGTTAAAGGTATCCTCAACCTGACTATTCCCCTTGATGAATCGTCAATCTGGATTTTGGGGCAGTATCTCGCTCAACTTGGTCTGTCCACTGAATCACGGCGACCGCTTGAAGATGGTAAGCGCGTTAGGTACTATCGGCTCAATACTGAGGATGTAGAGTTTGCCCAGAAGGTATTAGAGTATCGGCAAAGGCAACGGGAAGAGAGGGAACGCAAACGCCAAGAGTCACTTGAACGAGATGCGGCTTACGCAGCTAGAATACAGGCTCAGTATGGGATTAACCCGCCGTCCACACCCCCCATTAATGAAGATGGAGATAATAATCGGGGGGGTATGGACACAGATGAAGAACTCAGTGATTCTTGGTGGGAGCGGGTTAAATATTATGCTCGACTGGCGATTGAACGTTTAGAGGATGGGGTTGATGCTGTAAAAGAATTACTCAGTACGTTGACGAGTGATGAGCGTTGCGGCGT
>NZ_JAAGOG010000381.1:0-3169 GCF_010747425.1 Nostoc sp. UIC 10630 | reverse complement strand
TCCACCTCAGAACTCCGTTCATCCACCTTTGAACCGGATGAATCCACCTCAGAACTCCGTTCATCCACCTTTGAACCGGATGAATCCACCTCAGAACTCCGTTCATCCACCTTTGAACCGGATGAATCCACCTCAGAACTCCGTTCATCCACCTTTGAACCGGATGAATCCACCTCAGAACTCCGTTCATCCACCTTTGAACCGGATGAATCCACCTCAGAACTCCGTTCATCCACCTTTGAACCGGATGAATCCACCTCAGAACTCCGTTCATCCACCTTTGAACCGGATGAATCCACCTCAGAACTCCGTTCATCCACCTTTGAACCGGATGAATCCACCTCAGAACTCCGTTCATCCACCTTTGAACCGGATGAATCCACCTCAGAACTCCGTTCATCCACCTTTGAACCTCAAATCTCGCAATCCCCAATCCCCAAAATCGGCATCCTTTTCTACCGCGCTCATTATTTAGCGGGGAACACTAAAGTAATTGATGCTTTATGCCAAGCCTTGGTACAAAAAAATTTACAACCAGTGCCAGTGTTTGTTTCCTCATTGCGTGAACCCGATGTTCAAGCGGAGTTGAGTGAATTTTTCCAACCTAAAGAAGCTGAATCAATCGCTGTACTGCTAAATACCACTAGTTTTTCTCTAGCACGCTTAGAAAGCGAAACACCCCAAACTGAACTGTGGGAAAAATTAGATGTGCCTGTGTTGCAGGTAATCCTCAGTGGTGGATCAATTGAACAGTGGGAGTCACAGTTTCAAGGGCTTTCTCCCCGCGATATTGGCATGAATGTGGCGCTACCAGAAGTAGATGGGCGGATTATTACGCGTGCTGTGTCTTTTAAAGCCGTGCAAACTCGTAATCCCCATTTAGAGACAGATGTGGTAATTTATGAACCAGTCAGCGATCGCATTGAGTTCGTTGCTAAACTAGCAGCAAATTGGGCGCGTCTGCGTTCCAAACCCCCCCAAGAGCGGCGAATTGCCCTAATTTTGGCAAACTACCCCAACCGCAATGGACGGCTTGCCAACGGTGTGGGACTCGACACCCCAGCTAGTTGTGTAGAAATTCTGCAAGCTCTACATCTGGCTGGGTATGAAGTAGAAAATCCACCTGCTCAAGGAGATGAGTTGATTCAACGGCTGACAGATGGCGTAACAAATGACCCGGAAGGTCGAGAATCGCTTCCGGTACACCAAAGTGTCTCTTGGGAAGAATATCAAGAATATTTCGCTTCATTACCGCCAGCAGTTCAGCAAGGTATTACTGAAAGGTGGGAAATGGGGAATGGGGAATGGGGAATGGGAAATGGGGAAGAGTTTAGTAGTAGCCCAATTCCCAATACTTCGGCTTCTCTACGAGACGCTACGCGAACGCTCAGTACAAGTTCCCAATTCTCAATTTCCAATCTCCAATGCCCAATTCCCGTTCCCGGAATCCAACTCGGCAACATCTTTGTGGGAATTCAGCCAGCAAGAGGTTATGATAATGACCCCAGTTTGAATTATCATGCACCGGATTTAGAACCAACCCATGATTATTTAGCTTTCTACTATTGGGTTAGAGAAACTTTTGGTGCTGATGCTGTAGTTCATGTAGGGAAACACGGAAATCTAGAATGGCTACCCGGTAAAAGCGTGGCTTTATCTAATAATTGTTATCCAGAAGTGGCTTTCGGCGCACTTCCCCACCTGTACCCGTTTATTGTCAACGATCCTGGTGAAGGTTCCCAAGCGAAACGTCGCGCTCAAGCGGTGATTATAGATCACCTAACGCCGCCGATGACTCGCGCGGAACTCTACGGTTCTTTGCAACAGTTAGAAAATTTAATTGATGAGTATTATGAAGCCGACAGTTTAGATCCTTCGCGTTTACCAGTAATTCGCGATCGCATCCACGAATTGGTGATCAAAGAAAACCTCCATCTAGATTTGGGAATCCAAAATGAAACAGAAATTTTTAAGTCTGAATCCTTAATCTTGAATTCCATCGGTGGTTATCTTTGTGAATTGAAAGAAGCCCAAATCCGCGATGGGTTGCACATTTTTGGGCAATGTCCCCAAGGAAGGCAGCTGCGGGATTTAATAGTAGCGATCGCTCGCATACCCAATCGCCATTCTTCAGGTATTACCCGCGCCATAGCTCAAGATTGGGGACTAGATTTCGACCCCCTCACAGCCGATTTGTCAATGTCTAGTGGTGAATATTCAGTAGTCAATGGCACAGAATGCCGCACCATCGGCGATATAGTTGAAGTCCTAGAAGAACACGCCGCCCTTTTAGTAGAACAACTAATAAATCAGGATTCAGAATTCAGGATTCAGAATTCAGAATTTAGAAATCAGGAATCTTGTAGAGACGCGATGAATCGCGTCTCTACCTGGATACGCGATCGCCTGCTACCAGCTTTACAACAAACCGATCAGGAAATCACCCATTTATTACATGGACTCGATGGCGGTTACGTCCCTAGCGCCCCATCTGGCGCACCCACGCGCGGCCGCCCAGAAGTTCTACCAACAGGGAGAAACTTTTATTCTGTAGATATTCGCGCCATTCCCACAGAGACAGCTTGGGATATTGGTAGAAAAGCTGCTGAAACCCTCGTGGAATATTACACTCAAGAGCATGGCGAATATCCCAAAACACTAGGTTTGTCATTGTGGGGAACAGCCACCATGAGGACTGGAGGTGATGATATTGCCGAAGCGTTAGCTTTATTGGGAGTCCAACCTGTCTGGGACGGTGCAGCGCGGCGAGTAGTGGATTTTGAAATTTTGCCTCTAGCAATTTTGGGACGACCCCGTGTAGATGTCACCTTACGAATTTCAGGATTCTTCCGCGATGCTTTTCCCAACTTAATTGACTTATTCGATCAAGCGGTATCAGCAGTAGCAGATTTGGATGAACCGCCAGAACAAAATCCCCTAGCGGATGCAGTTCGCCAAGAGACTGAATTGTGGACAAGCCAAGGATTAACTTTAGAAGAAGCCGTGGTGCGATCGCGCTATCGCATCTTTGGTTCTCGCCCAGGCGCTTACGGTGCAGGACTCCAAGGTTTAATCGAATCACAAAACTGGACAGACGATGAAGATTTAGCCCGCGCCTACATTAACTGGAGTTCTTACGCTTATTCTTCGGGGGCAGGGGAGCAGGGGG
>NZ_JAAGOG010000462.1:0-914 GCF_010747425.1 Nostoc sp. UIC 10630 | reverse complement strand
AGAGGATGTTTGAAAAGTCGGAAAAGGTGTAAAAAAGCTCTCTCAGTATAAGCTGTGAATAGATAATAAACAGCACCGAGAGAGTGACATGAGTAAAGCATATCCCAGCAACCTGACACGTGCTCAATATGAATTTTTAAGCGACCTAATTCCAGAACCAAAACCAGGTGGACGCAAGCGTGAAGTCGATATGTGGGCAGTTCTGAACGCGATTTTCTATGTTTTGATGGAAGGAGTGAGATGGAGAGCATTGCCTGGAGATTTCCCACCTTGGCAGACAGTGTACACATATTTCCGAAACTGGCGTAAAGATGGAACATGGTTGCACATCCATGATTGTCTGCGAGAGTGGACAAGGATTGAAATTGAGCGGCATCGGTGTCCATCGGAGGCGATTATCGATAGTCAAAGCGTCAAAAGTGCGGCAATGGTAAGTATTGCGGTGGGGTATGATGCGGGTAAGAAAATCACGGGACGCAAGCGATTTATGACAGTTGATACCTTGGGGTTAGTCTTGCGAGTCTTGGTGACAGCAGCCAATGTCGGTGAGCGAGAAGGGGGAAAACAAGTTCTCAAACGAGTCAAACAATCTCCACCTCAGGCATCTCGTCTGACAACTATCTGGGTAGATGGCGGTTTTGACGGTGCGCCGTTTATGCAGTGGGTCATGGATTTTTGTCGTTGGATTATCCAGGTCGTTCTTCGACCAGAGCAGACCAAGGGCTTTACCTTGCTCAAAAAACGTTGGGTGGTAGAACGCACTTACGGTTGGTTGATGGGATCTCGGCGATTAGTCAGAGATTATGAGTTATTGCCCGAAACCTCTGAGACTTTTATCTACCTTTCCATGATCCGTATTATGGTGAGGCGACTTGCTTAATTTTTGACTCCCTAAAACTTTTCAAACACCCTCT
>NZ_JAAGOG010000074.1:0-34330 GCF_010747425.1 Nostoc sp. UIC 10630 | reverse complement strand
GTCAATGCCCCAAGCTACAAGAGTAATGTTTTAGAGTCGCCTGAGCTTTCAGGGGAAGCGGCTGATTCAATCAGACCCGCTTCAGTAGTTCAAGGTCAGGCTTCGTCTCAAGAATTAGATGCGATTTTTGGAGGAGATTGAGCGAAGAATATTTGAACGATAAGCCGCCGCAGTTTCAGAGGGGTGAACTCTGAGGCGGCTTTTGTCGTGCTTGTGTAGTTATTCAGTAGTCTTTTTTGATGGCTGTTGCTTCGGCTTCTGCTTTTCATTTTTGGCTGTCAAAAACTTTCCGCCAAATATGGCGTACTGTGCGAGAGTTTTGGTCAGGAATTTTTGGGGGATAAATCGGGGTGCTAAATGAGGTTTTTGGGGTCGAAATCCTTAGATTTACCTTATGTTTACCTTGTAAATACCTTTCATCTACCATTTATTTACCTTATTTTTGACAAAAAAGAGCCAAGGAGTAAAAAAGGATGATTTTCAGTGTTGAAGGTTCAAATAAATCCTTGTATTTACCATTGAGATGCCATTAAAATGCCATTAATTTACCTTATATTTGCCTTTTTAAGAAAAATCCTTGTAAATACCTTATAAATGCCTTTTAGTTAAATAATGTTTAGTATGCGAAGTTTTTCTTAAGCCCTGATTTTATCAGGAGCGGAAAATTTGAGTCTTTGATGAGCCAAGGCGATCGCTTTTCCAAGAGATAGCTAAGGTATCAAAGCGTAAAGAATTTTACCGAAAGTATTTTCTACTGGTCATAACCTTATACTGGTGTTAGGAAGTACTGGTATGGCTCACAAACATAAACGCTCTGGCTTGCAAATAAGATATTTTCTGGTTCAATATTGGCATCGGACGAATTTCATGCTAATTCTACAAAGTAAGTGTAGTGTTCATTGCTAATCGCATATTCTGTAAAGTTCCTCTAATCAAGTTGTTAAAAGATGTTTAATTCGCGCTTGAATTTACAGAGGTTATTTCAGGTTTTGTACAGACCTCTTACAAGGCTTTTGAGAAACCTATGGGGATTTGGGGAACCCCGCAAGCAGTTGGCAAAGACTTGCGAAACCTTACAGAAGCAATTAGCCATGCCTCAAGCAAAGGACAAAGCTTGGAAGACTTATGAAAAAGCTCTGTCCTTTGCTAGACAATGCAGTTGTGAAGAACTGCTCCAGGTAATTTTCAAGTTCGACCCACTCTTTGGCGAGTCAGTTCCTAATAGCAGCTTATCTATCGGGCAAGCACTCTCATTTTTAATAGAGACAAAACCTCAAACTGCCCAAAATCTAGATGCAGCATGGCGGCTTTCTCAACGGCTGAACAACCCGTCATCTATTAGAGAAGTACAGCAGCAAATCTGCATTCAACTCGCACGGAGTGGTGACACCAATACATTGTTAGCTAAGTTACTAAAGCGGCGTAATGAAGAGACTCTTACTTCCGCAGAACTCTCTCAAATTCTTAACAACTTCTTAGAAAAGCATTCCTTTCAACTCACTGACCCTTGGAAAGCTTTTTTGGAGCAATTTGAGACAGCCGAACTGCCTCAAATTCACCAGGTTTATGCAGTTCTTAACCGCTACGTAGAAGCGGCTGAATTGGCAGAAGCGGCTAAAGACTATCGCAGTGCTATCCGTTATCTCATGTGTCTTTCTGGCAAGGGAGTTGCGTTTCGTATTCTCGCTCTATCTGAACTTATAGGAGACAAGAATGCGCTCACCCAAGCTCATCAGAAAGTAGCTGAAAGTTTTTGGCAGGAAAATAACTATACAGAAGCCCTGGAACATTTTCAACAAGCTGGGAATCTGGAATCTGCTAGCGATTGCTACCAAAGACTTGGAGAATTTGGACTGGCAATTCAATTTAGGACTGCTATCAGCTCTGAGTGGATACAGAATATCCGCCCAGCAGTCGAGAGAACAGTTAGAACACACATAGAACGTAAGGAGTTCTTAACAGCCGTTCGCTTGTTAAAGACTGTGGAATCAGCATGGCGAAAAAAATCCCTAGAGTTGGAAGTTATTTCTGAGGCTGACCGCACACAGCACCTTTTATATGAGGCAGTGAGAACAGCCCGATCCGGCTTTAAAACTGAGTTGCAAGTATCTGAAATACAGCTAGCAACAGAAATTTTTCAACGCTGGAGCCTTGTGGAAGAGGCAGCAGGAAATTATCTCGAAGCTGGATTACAAGCTGAAAAAGCCCAAGATTACTTAACAGCATCCTTTTTATTTGAGAAAGCAGGTGCTTTTGGTCAAGCCTTGGTTGCTCTTGAATCTGCCCCCGATGCTTTTGAACCTATGAAAAAAGCACAATTGTTGGAGCAGGGTGGCGACTTTTTTATGGCTGGTCTGCTCTACGAACGCTTAGGAAAAATAGAGCAAGCGATCACTGCATACGAACAAGCGAAGGAGTTTTCTCGTGCTGCGGAATTACGACGACAGCAACTTGGTGATGATCGCTCAATCTTCGATGAACGGTTTCAAGAATTGCTCAAAAACGCTGGTCAAAGCGAGCAACTGGCCCAACGGGAGCTATGCGGTTTCGTCAGATCCAGTAAAAAACAAGCGATCGCTAAATCATTTTCCCAGTAGTATAAATAAATTTATACTTTTTAAGCAGTATTAACACTTAAAAAGTCAAGATGAGTTTGAGTCATAACTTGCAAGACTCTCTTTTTTGAGCCAAAAAAAGCTAGGATTCCCTTTGAGCAAGAATTTAGAGATAGGGATTATCTACCTTAATGGAAAAAAATATATGTGCAACTTTAGATTTGAGTAAATCATTATCAGACTTTTCTTCGCAGGTAACAAAATATTTAGAATTGACGAACATCACGGAATGGAATGGGAAAATTCTTAAAGAAAGAGAAGAAAAAATTAGAGAAATTGCACTTATTTTAGCTGGACAGTGTATTGCAATTTTGTTGTATAACCTCTCCCAATCTCAGTCAGCTAATCAAACAGCTATGATTCAAACAAGAAGCTGGTGGGATACTACTATGCAAAAACATGGTTATAGAAAACGCCAAATCTTAACAGTTGGAAACGTTTTATTAACTCTAAAATTACCATATATGGTAATAAAAAACTCAACAAAGACCACAAATAAAATGTCTCTTCAGGGATTTTATCCCCTGTTAAAGTGGTTGGGGATGTCAGAAGGATTAACCCCGTTAGTATGGTCAACAGTTGCCCAATACGGTGCAATCACTAGCTCATTTGAAGCTGCCTGTACAACTTTGACAGGTTGGGGAATTAACCTTAGTTTAAAACGAATTGAACGTTTAACATATAAATTTGGTCAAATAGGGATCAACTTACGTCAATCTAAAATCTTAAATCGCCAATTAGGGAATTTAGTTGAAGGTAATATTCTTAAAGCTCAAAGAGTTGTCATCGCCGTAGATGGTGGTCGGAGTCGAATCCGAATTAATAAAAAAGGGAGGAAAAATTCAAAAACCAAGCGACACGGGTTTATCGGCAAATGGGTTGAGCCAAAATTATTCACAATTTATGTTGTTGATGAGCAAGGTAAAAAAATAAATACTTCTGAAATTCCTATTACGAATGATGGCACTTATGAAGGATATAAAGCGCTTTTGGAGATTTTAGAAGCGGATTTAGTTGGCTTGGGAATTAGTCAAGCAAAACAAGTCTTATTAATCGGGGATGGAGCGGAGTGGATCTGGATACATATCCCACCACTTTTGACAAGATTAGGATGCCCAGTAGAAACTTATCAGCTATTCGATTTTTATCATGTTACGGAAAATATAAAAGTATTTGCAGATGCGGCTTTTAATGAAGAAGCACAGTCTAAAGAATGGTTTGTAAAAGTTAGGAAGAGTTTAAAAAAAGGTAAAGCCAAATCTTTAATCAGCCAGATGGATGAGTTGATTGCTGTAGCTACCGGAGAGCGGTGTAAGATTATGGTAGTTAAGCGAAATTATATTTTAGATGCTTATCGTAAAGGGCGTTTAAATTACGATAAAGCAATAAATAAAAAACTACCTATTGGCAGTGGTGCAATTGAGAGTTTAATTCGCCAAGTTGTAAATTTAAGAATCAAGGGTAATAGTAAATTTTGGTTGAAAGAAAACGCAGAAATTATGTTACATCTGCGTTGTCAATGGATCGCCGGAAGTTGGGATAATTTTTGTGGTTCTATTTTTAATTCCTTTATCAAACCAGAAACTGCTTGATAAATTTTATACTTTACTTCTACTCTCAACTTATTATTTGGTTGAATTAACACTAAGTATAAAAAGCTAGTTGTAGATATTTTTGTTAACAATCGTCAAATGGCTTGCTATTAATCTTTTTGAGATATCTCATCAAGATGAATTCTCGTGGCTATCAGCATATATTTAGTAAATAAAGTCACTTCTTACTTAGATTTGATTTTTGCGATCGCTTGTTTTTTACCGGATCTGACAAAACCGCATTGCTCCCTGGCCCAACTGTGTGCTGCCAAAGTTTACGAAACCGGGCGTTCGTCAGAAGAAAAAGCTCGTTTGTTGCGGCGGATTAAAGAACTAGGAGAGCAAGGTCTAGTTGAGCAGCGATGGTTGGACATGGTGAAGAGCGAACTTCCTAGCATTGAGGCTTTAGATAGAAAGACTTTTGAAGAACAAGCACAAATATGGGTTCAAACCGCGACAACGAAAGTTCTAGCAGATTACATGGATGCATTTGGGCTTGACTTGGGTACAAGTAACAGTGTGGTTTGTCTGTATAACAAAAGACGAGGAACACCAGAAGTTGTGGAATGGCGCGGGCGGCGGCAAATACCTTCAGTATTCGCCATAGACCAAACAGGACGCGAGATGATTGGCGTACCAATATCCGAACTTCTAGGAAAATCACCCCGTGCCATTGTCACCAAGGCCAAACGGGAAATGGGAACTGACAGAAAATTCCGAGCAGGGGGGCAAGACTACCGCCCGGAAGAAATCTCAGCTCGCATCATTAACTGCGCTCGTCAGATAGCCAAAGACTACCTGCAACAAAAGATTGGCGAGACGATTTCTGCAATGGCAGCTCAAAGTCTGGGGAATTCTCCACCTGAAGACTGGGTAAGAGAGTACCTAGAAAAACATCCACTCTCCATCGCTTTAGGAAATGCCGTAATTACAGTACCCGCATACTTTAACGATGCTCAGAAACAAGCAACAAAAACTGCCGGAGTCTTGGCTGACATCAACATTCTGCGCCTGATCCATGAGCCAACGGCGGCTTGTCTGGCTCAACGTTTTCGTGAAGCCAAAAATGAAACGATTGTAGTCGCAGACCTGGGAGCCGGAACCTTTGATATTTCAGTCATCGAAGCAGGGGATGGAGTCTTTGAGGTACTGGAAATACAAGGAGATAACACACTTGGGAGTGCGGATCTAGACGAAATTTTATATACTCACTTTTTGGAGTTCATTAAAACAGAAACTCGACAAGATATTACTAGCGATCGCCAAGCCGTAACCCGTCTGCGTCAAGCTTGCGAAGAACTGAAAATTCAGCTTTCATCTTGTAGCACTTGGACAATAGAGTTACCACAGCTAGTTAGTAATCGGACTATTCAGTTGACCCTGACGCGAGAGGAATTAGAACGCATCGCATCACCTTGGCTTGCTCGCATCCGCGCAACTTGTCAAAAAGTCACTCATAAACCTAGCCGCATACTTTTAATCGGTGGTGGGGGAATGATGCCTGCTGTCCACCGTTGCCTTCGGGAAATATTTCGATTGGAACCTAGCTCAGATATGGATTCTCTAACAGCCGTTGCCCGTGGAGCAGCGATGCAAGCGGCTATACTCACGGGAGATATGCAAGGTATGTTACTGCTCGATGCTGTTCCTTTCAGTCTCGGCATTAAATGTCAGACAGCCCCAGGTCAATTCAAGTTCGATCCAGTAATTGTCAAACATACATCTATACCTACTGATAAAACCCAGCGATACAGCACTGTTGAGGATAATCAAACCATAGTTAGAATTGAGGTTTTTCAGGGAGAATCCCAGATTGCTGAGGAAAATTTCAAGATTGGACAATTTATCTTGCAAGGAATACCTTTAGCCAAGGCTGGTGTCCCTCAAATTGATGTCACGTTCAACATCGATGGTAACTGCCTGCTGACCGTGACTGCCCGTGATACTGGCACAGGAAACCGATGTAGCATTACGATCGCCGACTCACATTTACTAACACCAGCTCAAGCAGCTTCCCTGCAAGCCAGATTCCGAGACTCTCAAACCTATCAAGCCAACCTGGCACGGTTAGAAAAGTTGGCTGCGGAACTCAGAGCTATACTACAGGAGACAGAGAAGACAAATATTCTGGAACTGTCAACGCTTTTTGGAAAGCGATTGCGATATTACGAAGGTCGCCGAGAGTGGTATTTGCCAACTCCTGCGGATAACAATTTGTTATTTGAAGTTTACCGCAACCGTGAAGAATTAGAGACGAGGGCAAGGTTGACTTTAGATCAATGGGGCAGCTTAAGTCGAAGCGTTTACAGTTGGTTAGAGAGTTACGGTTCACTCGACTGGCGTTCAGCAGCAGCTGAAGAACAAGTGCAGCAATTGCTAGATGAAAACGATCTCGTTCATAGACGAATTCTCGAAACAGTGGCGGAAGTCGTAGACATAGCCGTGATTTATAGGCGATGGTTAAACGTTATTGAAAACCTGCCTGTGAATCCTGAAGGCAATGCCGAAGAGTTAGCTCAACATTTCCTTAGCCTCAAGCGATATTCAGAAGCTGCTACTTATTTTTACAAGATTAATGCTCCCCTATCGTTGCATCAAGTCGAACTCGGTCTAGAAATTTTAGCCCGTTACCGACAGCGAGATGCTTATACAGCATTGCTTCTAGAATATGTTGGAATGCTTGGAGTTCATAGTCCTGACTTTGAAAGCCTCAATCACTCTGTCCGAATTTACTCATCCTCGGTAGTTTGGATACAGGTAAATTTAGGAGGTTTTGCCGCTAGTGGCAGTGGTTTTTTCATTAGCCCAAATCAAATAGCGACCAACCGCCACGTTTTGGTAGATGAAGCTACAGGTAAATGCGTCTTGCCTGAAGCTGTATGTGTGATTGCCAAACAAGGAGTTCTCCAGGTAGAAGCAATTCATTTACCTACTTGGGGAGCAGACGATGTGGCAATCCTGAGCTTGCTGCCAGAGTCTGCTTCTATTACTCCATTGCGACTGGGCTTTTCAGAACTGATTGAGGTGGGAGAGCGAATTATGACAATTGGCTTTCCTGCGCCTGACAGTAGTGGATTTGAAGAAAATCTCTACTGCAACACTGGGCTAATCAACCGCATTCGGCAGGATCAATTTTGTACTGAGCGTGTGCTAGAGATTAGTATTCAGCTTCAGGGAGGGATCAGTGGTGCGCCCATTTTAAATCAACTCGGAGAAGTTGTAGGACTATCAACCTTCTCACGATTCAAGCAACAACAAGAGTTTGCTGGTGGACAGATTCGCATTGAGCAATCATTTTATGCTATTCCAGTTGAGCTTTTACGCCGTCTTCGTACAGAAATTCAAGATTAACAGAATAGGACAAAATCACCGTGCTATTTGGTTTTCTGTAGTAGGTGTTGAGTTATAGCAACGGACAGGGTGCGATTGCTTTTCTGCCTTGCGTGGATGAAGCCAATCGCCTCAGTTGGCTATTCATCCATCTGGATACCCAGATTTTTGACTTGCTCTAACGCCTCTACTGCACCAACTTCATCAACTATTCGGATAAATGCATTGGCTAATTCTTCTAATAAGTCGCTGCGATCTATCTCTACCCCCTCGTCTGCCAAGTCCATCAGCACTCGGTTGATCTGCCTGCTCAATTTTTTGGGAATGCGAAAAGTGGTTTGGGTGTAGTCGGGATTCTCACGCTTGGCTAATTTCTCTTTATCCTTTAACTGTTCAGGTATTTGAATTTCTAGCTGTTCAGATGACTGGCTTGCTGACTGTTCAGGTATTTGAATTTCTAGCTGTTCAGATGACTGGCTTGCTGACTGTTCAGGTATTTGAATTTCTAGCTGTTCAGATGACTGGCTTGCTGACTGTTCAGGTATTTGAATTTCTAGCTGTTCAGATGACTGGCTTGCTGACTGTTCAGGTATTTGAATTTCTAGCTGTTCAGATGACTGGCTTGCTGACTGTTCAGGTATTTGAATTTCTAGCTGTTCAGATGGCTGGCTTGCTGACTGTTCAGGTATTTGAATTTCTAGCTGTTCAGATGGCTGATTTTCTGGGTATCCAGGTAGTTGGGTATTTTCTTGTGCTGCCCCTAAGACTTCACTAAATCGGCTCACCCTTTTATTGCTTGAATCACTTCGTTTTTTATTTCCGTCCAATCCCGCCATGCTACTTTGCCTCCTCGAACCTTATAAACAGGAACTCCATTAGTCACCGCATCCTTATAAGCTTTGTAAAATCGAATCCCACGGCTCAAAACAGGATAACCTTGTGTTAAGAGAGCTGACATCGCCTCCTCACCATCCCTTTGAGGCGGCGGTGGAATCATTGTAAGTAGGACTTTCCAGTTTGTCTCTGGTGGCAAGGATTTAGCCATGAGTGCCATTGCGTCCATGCCCAAAAGGTCTGGTGGAGTTGGAACGATGAGTAGATCACAACCCCTTGCTAGATCCTCCACTTCCGCATCATTAGGCCGTGCGGGAGTGTCAAAAATGATGAATTCAAATTTCTGCGTTCGCATTAACTTGGCAGCTTCCTTTTCGCCGCAAACCTGAAATGGTAGCCCACCAGGTCTTGCCCAAGTGGTTGCTGAACGGTTTGGATCGGCATCAATAACTAAGGTTGCCCCATCATCACAAAAGAGTGAGGCGAGGCAGATAGCTGAAGTTGTTTTCGACACTCCGCCCTTAAATGAGCTAAGAGAGATGATTGGCATAATCTCTCCTTATAAAAGATGGAAAAATCATATCGCACTTACACACATTTAATTTGGATGTATGAATGTTTGGGTATCCAGGTATTTATACAGCCGCAAACAAGAACTAGTGACTCAAGTATAGTGTTGATGCATTGTGAAGCTTATTTTTCGTAAATGACAACCTAGCTTATGGGGCCTCTCCATTTGAAGGCGTTTCCTCTTCCTCTTCGACCAAATCCACGCCACACCTCGTAGCCGCCAGAGCTAACCTTTGATCAATCGTTGCTAAAGGTAATCCCAACCGCAACGCTAATTCTAAATAAGCTGCGTCATAAGCTGCTAAACCTTCCTGTCTCCCCAGCGTCAGGGTTGCACCCAATGCGTTTGCATCTGTAGCCGTATCAACCTGGATTAACAGAGACTGTAACAATGTAATAGCTTCTGATGATTGATCAGTAGTCATGCGGTTACGCCGTTCAGCCACCAGTAGGACATTAGCAATCTCCAGTGACCAAATCCCCGGTACAAATGCTTCAGCATCCGGCATCATTGCTAGTATCGCATTTGCAGTGGGGTTATTTTCATCCACCAAACACCAGCTAATTGCTACAGAACAATCCAAAACAAACTGCATTAAAATCTTCGCCCCTCTTCAATCATGGAGCGGATTGACGTTTTATCTAACGCTACTTCTCGTCGCAGTTGTTCCATTCTGGCAATTGCATTACTTATCGATTTTTTCGTTGTGGGCTTTCCCCAAGCGTTATATTGTGCTTGGGCTTCTGAAGATGTTGCAACTTCTGCATCAGCTAACGGCTGTATAACCACCACTACCTCAACATTTGTATCTTTTAAATCAGTGGGTGTCTGGATTTGCAATATACCATCTGCCCCAATATGCGATCGCAACTTCATTGTTTCCATATCGGCATTCCAGAACTCATACTTAATAAATTTGGGAAGTACCTTAATTATGCTGCTACTCCCCTTACAAGGGATAGAAGCATAATATCGCAACCTGGGTACACGGCTAATTGAATGTACAAAAACCTGGGTATCCAGACATCTAAATACCTGAGTATTCATATATTTAATTAAGTGTATACTAACCATGTTTCTAAACACTCCTCCGTTGTCTCTTTCTCAGAGACGCTGCTGGTCATCTTGTCAGTTTTGCAGTCTACAAAATTAAGAAACTTAGTAATTAATTTCTTACCAATAGTCGTCACGAGCTAAGTAATAGCAAGAAATTTGAGACCTTCGGCGGTGCAAGCTCATTGCACAGTCGTACCTCGCACCTTGTAAGTGACTGTCCCAGCAGCGACCGCCTAATCTATAAGGTGACAGAACAAGGTATTTTTAGTAATAATTCAGTCAATACTTAAGTAAAAAACAGAATATGGGTAGTAACGAATGGAGAGAGTGGCATTTAACGCCTGATGGATGGGTTGCTGGAACTTTTAAATATGATGGAGGCTGTAAATCTGTCCCTGTTCCTGACAATAGAGTATTAACTTGTGTTTATGGCGAGACTATAGAGCCGGGTTATACCGCGTGGGCTGGTGTAGGCAAATCCGAAATTGATTTTTCTAATAATATTAGTGTTAAGTGGAATTGTTCTGATATTCAAGTTATATATACGCTTTTAGAGAAATTTGGTTTTTGTCCTAAACGTCTTGAAGCTTAATTTTTTTTTACGGATGAGATATCACCTCATGCTTTATCCCGGCAGGTGCGTTCGCACTTACTCTCTTGGGCTTGCTCTTTCTCTAACAGGGATGTCGTGATAACGTGGTTTTAAACCACATTCAACATAAGAAAAAAGGTAAATTTCCAATTCCAACAAAGAATACGAAGGATAATTAATATATATTTGAAAGCGTAAATATCTTAGATTGGTACTTCACTAAGGCTGTGAACGGAGCATGACAATAACATTGTTAAACAATCGTTATCAAGTTATTCAGATACTAGGTGATGGTGGGTTTGGTAAAACCTTTTTGGCAGAAGATACTTATATGCCTTCTCGCCGTCACTGTGTAATTAAACAACTTAAACCTATTACCAATGACCCCCAAACCTATCAAATAATTCAACAGCGATTTGAGAGAGAAGCTGCAACTTTAGAGTATTTAGGTGAACATAGCGACCAAATCCCAAAACTTTATGCTTATTTTTTAGAGAGTGGGCAGTTTTACCTTGTACAAGAATGGATTCAAGGTCAGACCTTGAGAGAGATTGTGGTAGCCAAAGGTTACGAAAAAGAAGCTACTGTTAAAGCCTTTCTCATTAGTTTGCTATCAGTTTTGGATTATGTTCACAGTAAAGGGATTATTCATCGGGATATTAAGCCAGATAACATTATTCTCCGTGAGCGTGATTTGAAGCCAGTGCTGATCGATTTTGGTGCAGTTAAGGAAACAATCCGTTCGGTGGCAGGTGCTTCAAGTTATGCTACACGCTCTATAGTAATTGGTACACCAGGGTATATGCCTATTGAACAAGTTGCTGGTAGACCAGTATACGCCACTGACATTTATAGCTTAGGTTTAACAGCAATTTATCTTTTAACTGGCAACAACCCTGAACAACTGCAAACAAACCCCCAAACAGGAGAGATTCTTTGGCAGCAATACGCGCCTCATGTTTCCCCTGACTTAGCAAGTGTGCTGAATCAAGCGATTAAACCGCAGGCGAGCGAGCGCTACTCCACTGCAAGCAAAATGTTATATGCTTTGCAATCTCTTAGTTTTATTCCTTCAACATCATACCAGTCAGCTCAATCTACAATCCCTTTGTCACCTATTGCAGCATCAACTCAGGGTTTATCTTCTTCTCAAAAATCTGCTTTTATCCGTGCCTCTGCCACAGATGCAAACTGGCAAAAACCCGCTTTGATTTTTAGTGGTTTGGTTATGGGTGTTTTGATTGGTGGGACAGTGATCGCTAATTTTACTCACCAGTCACAACCTGAAACAACCATTGCTACATCACCAGCACCTACACCTACACAAGAATTTCCCGCTATAAATCCTTCACCATTACCATTACCTATTACTCCTACTAACGAACCCGAAAATACACCTGTTGCTTCTCAGCCTTCCCCAGAGCAGCCAATCACTTCTGTTCCTTCCTTACCTCCAGTAGCTTATATACCAGAACCACAAGCGCAACCCACACAACAAAAGCCCATTTCTGTACCACAGTTAAAGCAAGAAAATCAACAAAAAGTCGCAACTAATACTACCAGTGACAATATTCTTGAATTACCCACAGGTACAGAGTTGAGTCCATCTCCGCCGAGTATTTCTCAATCAGCCAAACCTAAAACGGTGGTTTCGCTACAAGAAAGTCCTTCTCTCCAGCAAACTATTCATAAGGGATATTGCACATTTATCGCTATTAATAAGAATGAAAATATTGTTGATGATCCTTGCTCAATTAATGACTATAAAAATGGAAATTACAAACTTATATGGTCGAATGGGAAAGAATCAGATATTGCAACTAACCCTAGTGTATTACTTGATAATAATCCAGCCTCGATTATAAACAGTGGAGCTAGTCACATAACCGTAAAATCCACTCAAGGAAGGATTGGATTTTGCTGGAATTGTAACCCTTGACTTTAATAAATTATATCTTAAATGCCTGTCTAAAAAATTAAATAGGAGAAATCACTTTTTTGATTAATTTACCAGCACTGTCGAAGGGAATTATAAATTTATAAATAGATATTCGCTGCTCGGCAGATACGGTGAATGCTATCAGGTTAACTTGGCTAAAGCAAGCAGAGAAAAATATGGAGAATGTGACTTAATGACCTTACCACCAAACCTGTTTAGTAAATACCTAACTCGCTTTGATGAACTAATCAATAAGGGAGAAGAAATAGATAAAGCTTCGGCATCAGGAATTGCATCTTTGGATAGAAACTTCCAATCCCTTGTCGAATGGAAAATACAATGTATCTCATTACTTAATCAAGTTGTACCTCCAAACAGCGTTCATATAAATTTAATTGAAGAACTGAAAAAGCCAGAAGAACCAAATAAAGTCGATTGGGTATATCGTTCTATCTTGCGAAAAGGGTTATCCTACTTAAAAGCTATTAAAGCTGATTTCCAAGAAGGTTTCTTAGAAGACTTGACGCTTGCAATTGAAGCCGAAATAGCCGCAGATTACATGGGGCAATCTGAACAGCTATTGTCTGAAGGAAAAAGTGGACGATATGACCATGTACCAGCAGCAGTATTGGCAGGAGCAGTTTTAGAGAAGTCTTTAAGAACTTTATGTACTAAGCAAACACCACCTATACCTACAAGAAATGCTAAAGGCTTACCACTAACACTAAATCCTCTAATTGATGAGCTAAAAAAGGTAGGAGTTTTTAATGAGTTAAAAGCAAAACAGCTTCGTGCTTGGGCAGATATTCGTAATGCAGCTGCTCATGGTGAATTTGATAATTTTAATCGCTCTGACGTAGAAGGGATGATTAAAGGAATAGATGAATTTTTAGCAACATATATCACTTAAATTTAATAATACTTCTGTGCAGGTATTAGGGGAGAAAAAACTCTAGGCGATCGCCCGTGACAATTCTGCAAACTGACTTTTCCCGTTATCTCTTTAATTGAGCAATCGCTTACTATACCCCTAACCAAAAGCCCTATGCTGTCGTGGTTCATTGTCATTAATCATTATTCCGAATAATATATTTGAGTTCATCAATAGTATAAGCTGGTTTTTTTCTATGAAGCATTGCGTGACAATTAGCACATACTGGACGTAAATCTTTTATTGGATCAAGCTCATACTCTTTACCAATTTCTGATAATGGCTTTAAATGATGAACGTGGATATAAGCTTCACCAATGGCTCCGTATACCTTCTTAAAACTAAATTTACAAACCTGACATATTACGCCATAGTGTTCTATACATTTTTGTCTAGCATGGGGATTACGTTCATAAACGTTGACTTTAATCGGTTGAGTCGCTCCTTCAAGATATGTTTCTGTTTCTGTTACTTCCTCTGCTAACCTTACTGGATTAACTTCATCTTCATCAATAAACTCCCAGATAATTTTAACGGGTGAACTTTCTTCAAAAGATTTTGCTTTTCCTAAACCTACATATTTGAAAGCTTCTTTATTACTTGATCTTATAAATATATATTTTTTTACTTCTGGGTTAATTAACTTTTGAATTTCAGGCTGGTCTATTTTACTATTACCTTTAGCAAACCAGACTAAAATATCTCCTAGAAAGTGATTGTTATAGTCGTGACCTGTTCTACCAGGAATACCCATATTACAAAAAATAAAAAAATCTCCTTCATGGTTTTTATAGCCTGTGTACCAATTACCGCCTTCTGGATATTCTAGAAGCCCAATAATGCGAAATATATCTTTTCTTGTATAGCTTTTACCACAGGTAAACTTATAGATCATATTTTGTTACTGTAAGTAGAGAAATTACTTCAAAATACTTTACTTAGTCTTCCCTACTAGCTATTGGCTTTAACTTCAAAAATTGCTTTTTTGAATATAATCAAATTGCACGCCTATTTCCTAAATCAATTCTGATATTGAGTCACTCATCTGCTTTTGCAAACGCTGGCGGTTATCATCATATTTCAAAACCGTCTGCACTTGGGCGTGTCTGCTGAAACGCTGGGTAGCACGGTAGTTGCCATTATTCAGATCCAATACTGTGGTAATCGCACTGTGGCGGACACGATGCGGTGACATCTTCTTAGTAATTCCAGCTTGCAAGCATAGCCCGTCCACCAATCGCCTGATTGCCTCCCCGGTTAATCTCGCGCCATTTTTGTGATAAGCCAGCACCGTAAAAAGCGGGTCTAAACCACGTTTCTTTTTGCAAGCTTTTATCCAATCGGCGATCGCCGTTGCAGTTTTGTCTGATAAGTCAAGAACATCCTTCTGGCTACCCTTGCCTTTACCCAAGATAAAAAGCGTTTTATCCTTGGGGTTAAAATCACTCACATTTAAGTTGACTATCTCATTGCGGCGCAAGCCATTATCCCAAAGTAACCGCATAATGGCATAATCGCGCTTGCCCTTAAGAGTGCTGCGGTCAACCAAGGCTATGACTAAAGCATAGTCCTCGGCTGGAATGCCCATTGTGTCACGGTAGGTTTCGACCTTTTCACCTTTGACATCATCCAGGGAGAAATTGCAGACTCCCAGCCGTCGCCCCATCTCAACCATTGACTTGATAGCACTAAGGCGACGATTCACCGTAGCTTCAGCCAGCTTTTTCTTGATGAGGTGCGCTTTGTACTTCAAAACCACAGCAACGGCGTGACGCTGTTCCAGGTGAAGGAATTCCAAAACCAAGTCCCGGCTGGGTTCTTTCTTAACGACAAACAGAAAGAAATCTTTCAAGTCTTTCTGGTATTCGCGCTTGGTGTTGGGCGATCGCTTATCCCCAATCAGCTGCTGAATTACATCGGGGTCATTTTCTAAGGAAAAATCCTCACCGATCGCTAGCGCCAGCGAGTTTTCCAGAACACTAAGGTTTTCCGGGTGGATCTGTGTCATTGGTTAGTCAGCAGCACAGGGGCAGCGTCAGTTTAATGCTATTTCAACATCTTAGTTGAAGAGAGGTGTTTATTACTCTAAGTGGTGCGAAAAGCTATATTGTCGCACTATCTCCCAGTAAGGCTGGGGGAGGAGGTTGGGGAGTTATTGTCAGTTGATTGACAATTTTTCTGGGTGATGAAGAGAATTTTCCTTCTATGAAAGTGTAAGGGCTGACGATTTGACTAAGTAATAATGCTGTATGAATCTGGATATTGCGGTTTAGCCCTAAGCTCACTCAGGAAAGTCCCGTCTAGGTGGTGAAGCGATCCGATCGCCAGCGTAGATGGGCGGTTACACCATCGCACTTTGTGGGGCATTGATATCACGATTGATATCATTCCTTCCCTATGCAGGAAAATGTCACCGCATAGGGTCAGGCATTCGGCAATTACGGCGGCGCTCGATGTCACAGGCGAGAATATCAGAAAGGTGCAGAAATTGAATTGAATATCTTCAATAATAATTCTTTAGAGCAAGTCTTATTTCCATTGTGTGCCATCTCTATATGCAGTATCGTAGGCGATTAATTCTTTGTCGTAAGCAGAAGCTAGGCTAAGATGCCATTGCTCTAGCTTGTCAAAAAATATTAAGGGATTATTATACTCAGTATTTCCTAAATAATAAGAACCAGCCAAAATAATATTAGTTTCATTATAAGGTTTTGTTAATACTTCTTTAATAACTTCAGCAGTTTTTTTTTGATTATCATTAAGTTTTTCCCAGTTGAGATTCCATTCATCTCGATGCTTAAAGTAATTTGCAAATCCATCAATTAACTGAATAGAAGATGAAAATTTATTTTGATTATAAGCAAACTTTAAAATGCTGTTTTTTTGACCGTCAGTAGTGGTTAATTTTGCACCTTTGTGTTCTGCTAACTTATGATATTGTTTAATTTTCGATACAACCTTTGTTATATATCCTTGGCATAAAACAAAAGCTGTGCCAAGAAGATGCTCAACAACTAAACATTCCTCTTCTGCAATACTTTCTAAATATTCTTCTGGAAATTCATTTGTTTTTTTAATCTGTTCTAATTCAATAATTGATTTATTAATAGATACTCCAATCTCTTTCAGCACACGTTTATATGGTTCGCCTTGTATGATTACAGTGCTTGGATGAATAGATATTCTTAAAAAAGAAACAGAATTATTTGACATTATGATTTTGAGTATTAAACAATCTTTTTGCTGGCACTGTTCATTAAAAAGGTGCAGAAGTTGAGCCGTCATGCTGACCCGCGAACGCTGATGATTTATGACGATAACTGGAATAAAGACTTGTGGGAGATGTCGGAATTGTTGACGGGAATGTTGAAGGATTCGGGTGAATAAAATTCCTCATTTTTGAATTGACTCAATCGCTTCCTGATGGTCTTTCTACTTGCCCTGTTGCTGAAAGGATGAAGTGAATTGTTGACAGTTGAAAATTCTCACTGGAGTTGCTTGAATTTATTATTTGCCGATAGCAATAACTCTTGAGCTTTTAAATAAACAGTTGTACCTTTTTCTACCTTTTCTAATTGGTTAATAATACTGTGTAACTGACTAATTACACGATTGCGCTCCAAATTTTTGGGGTCAGTGGGAATTGAAGCCATTAAGCTTTCTATTTCTCGTTGTGCCATGAAGAAAGCCCGTACAGAATCTGCCTCAGCTTGTCGTCTTACTTTGACTTGACCCAAATTAGTCTCATAAGTTGCTAATAACTTTTGTGCTTCTGCATAACCTACCAAATCTTCAGAAGAAATCTGTTTTAACCGATTAATGGCTTCTGACCATAAATTTTCTATTTGTTCCCATTCGGTGACTGTGTGCGGTGGATTTTGACCAGATTTAGCAGCTTGCCAAGAAAATTGCTGCGCTGCGGTAATTAAAGCACTGACGTGTTCGTTTCCCGCTGCTAATCCCACAACTTCTTTAAAATCACGCTTGTAGGCATCTAGTTGATTTTGAGCAGTTCTTCCGGCTAAGGTTTGGCCAGGAATTTCTTCTAACTTATCCAGTGCTGAACGCCAAGCTGCGAACGCCGACTTTTTATCGGTTACTGTTGTAGCAATTTGATACTGCTGTTTTGCGTTCAATAATGCTTGACTATTATCAGTGAGCAAGGTTTGAGCGTTTTTTTCCTGAAAAACCTTGGCTTCTAGTTGCCCTACTTGACGACGCGCTGCATTCAGACCGTAAATGCTGAATTGCCAGTCATACCACCAATATTTGTATTCCGGCCAATCGTTAACCAACCCAACTGGCAAGTTATCCAAATGTGTTTTTGTCTGTTGCAGTTGCTGTTCACCCAACGCTAAATCTGCTGCACTAGTGGGTTTTTCAATCAAGTATTCAGCTTGCTCAATTGATGCCAACGCCTGCCGATAGTGCTGTTCCATGCTCATGTAACTGGGTAGCAACAAAAAAGGCGCATTTTGCACCACAGTCCGGCGAATTATTGAGTAAGGCAGATTCGCCACCCAAACCACACCTGCGGGAATGCCGATAAGTATTACTATCCATATCAACTTAGTACCTATACCTCTGTTGGCTTTGCTAGGTCTTTTTTGATGGGATGTACTGCTAATCTGCCCCTGTACAGCTATTTCTTGTTCTAATTCAGCCAGAGTTTTTGGTTTTGATGGTTTTGCTGGTTGCTTCAGCACTATAGGTTGTTGGCTAGTTACAGATGAATTTATCCCAGAAGCATTTTGAGAGTTATTACGGGAAAATTTTTGAGTAATTTTGTGTAAAAAGGTCATATATAGATTCAGTGCTTAGTTTAGTATTCCCTAACTAAGCTCGAAATAAAAACAATACGTGGCTTTTTACAAAAGCTGATATTGACTATGACTTCCCCGTGAGTTGCGTATTTTTTAATTTCGCTTGAACTCCATTTGGGCGAAGTGGTCTTGCAGCAGTTTGTGGATGAAGCGGTAGCGACCACCTACACGCTGGAGGAATAATCGTTCAGTGCAGTAGTCAAGGAAACGGGCGTAGTTCCAGGGGATGTAGCCGTTGCGGTAGAGAATGAGGCGTAGGGTGAAGTGTTGGATGCAAGTTAAGCCCCCAAAAGTCAACCCCAAATATAACCCACCAATAAAAAAAGTACCTAGACCAATTTTTAACCCAAAAGTTAATCCATTAATTAACCATCCTCCTATTCCTAAAATTAAGCTACCAATTAATCCAGTTATTAGCCCAGAAATTACAGCGTACCTTAGTGATTTCCAGATTCCCTGATTGGGAATTTTTTTTTCTTGTACTTCAGATGCGTAAAATCCTACACTTAATCCTGTAAATAGTAGAAGAATTATTAAAACAGTTGTTACGCCAACTAATTTATTAGTTGCACCAATTACTATAGCAATTGGTGTAAAAATTAAAATTAAAATTAAAAATAAAATAAACAAAAGAGGGAATGTATGATTTGTTCTTTCTTTAGACCATCTTAGAATTTCAATATTATTGATATATGAATTGATTTTTATGCTCACCACACAACCAACTATTCCAAAAAATAATCCATTAGTTAATCCATCAGTGAGCCCGACAATAGCTCCTAAAGTGAAGCCTGTAGCTAGCCTAGAAACTAGTTCAACACTTATATATAAAGCTTTTTTTAGATGATTGTCATTTAGTAAATAAGGCTGCATTTCTTCAATTAAAAACTCCGTTTTTGATTCTCGTTGCATTTGTTGAGCTAACCAAACGAGCCATATTCGGGTTTGTTCAGCACTAGGATATTTGTTCTGAAAATATGCCACACTATTAATATTTCGTGTCAACATCCGCCCTATATAGGCTTCTAGCAAATACTGAATCAGGTCTGCTGTAGAAGTCAAATTCTGCCAGGATTCAAGAGATATTTCTTGAGACGCTAGAACAGTAATGCTAAGTAGTAAAGGAGTTTTAATTAACTCTAGTAAGTCTAAGTCGCTACTGATAGTTGACCACAGTTCTGTAAAATTTATAGAGGTTAGATAATTACAAATTTGATTATTAGTTAAAGGCTGTAAGTAAATAGCACCGTTAAGTTGTAATTGAGTAGAGTAGTTACTATATTCCTCAATCCGGCTACAAACAACTAGATAAAGCGGTCTAGTTTCACCAGCTAAAAACTGATTAATTTCATGAACGCAAAGTTCTTGACGTTGTGGCTCAAGTTCATCTAAACCATCAAGCAATGGTAGTAATTGGTGATTGTTAACCCACTCTTCACCAAGTTTGATTGAGACACCGTATTTAGATTTGAGTTCTGCCAATAACCAATTGGTTAGAGATTGTCGGTCATCTTTCCAAGAGGACAAGTTAAATAAAACCGGGACAGGACAATCAGGCTGTTCTTCTGCACGTTTAGTTAATTCTTCAGCCAGTTCTAATTGTGTGGTTGTCTTGCCCGACCCTGGCGCACCCAATATTAACAGTTTACCTGCAATTTCTTGGGAATCAAAAACTTCTAAAATTGTTGTGGTATCTGGGAGAGGTTTAGCCGGCTTGAAGCCAATTTTTATCTCTGTATCCCAAAAGCGTTTTACCTGTTGCGGTTGCGGCTCTTTACCCAAATTAATTAGCACGGCATTGTGTAGAGACTGCCTTAAGCGTGCTGTAACTTCTTCCTTAACTGCGGCTAGTAGTATGCGTTCATTCTTTGGTCTAGCAGGGTCGCCTACTGGTGTTGTCTGCTGTCCAAAGAAAAAATTCAAAATATCCCCGCCGATTCTCTGAGCATTTACGGACTCAGCGTTGATAAACCCACCGCCAAACTGAGAATTGGGTAAGTCGTTATTGATGACTTTCTTTGGATCTTGTGACTCTGGCATGGGTTAAATTGGGGCGTTATTTTTTTCAGTATTTATATAATGTCTTCACTAAAAGCTAGTTACTCAGCATCCTGCCAACCTTCCAAAGCAGCCAACAGAACATTAACTGCTGGGTGGTCAAGTAACTCTTTGAGAGCTTCCGTGCCACCTGCTTTTAACGCACCAATTACCCGTGCTTTCAATGTGGGATTACGCTCAATTTCCTTAAGAGCTTCTGTTACCACTATCTGTTTTTCTAACGGGGTATTAGTCGGGTAAGCCTGCCCTAATTGGTTCAATAGTTGTTGAATGTCTGCTGCGGCTTCTGCCAAATTCTGCCGTTGCTCAGGCGTGTAGTTGGTGATATTCCCACCTATTTGGTTTGCAGTGACGGTTTCAGCATTTACCAGACCGCCTGCAATTTGAGCTTGTTGTAAGTAATTGTTAACGACTCTTTTAGAGCTTTCTGGCATTACGGTATCTCCTTGATTGTGATAATTTTCAGCATAAAAGCTAGGACGCTCTAACGCTGTCATGATCATATTTTCTAATCTAATTATTTGGTATTCTTTCTGGGCTATCAATGCTTGAAAATCTTTCTCTGCTAATGCCTTAAGTTGATTGTAGTTGATAAAATATTCTTTGCTTAATTCAGACTTATTAGCTGTGTTTGTAGTTTTAGCACGAAGCAATATTTTATCCTCACCCCGTCTCTCTATTGCTACAATTTCAAGTTCTGCGTTTGGATTGTTTTCAGCTAATTCTTTGAATGCAACTGCAATAGCACGAGGGTCAACACCTTGGTTGTGGTACAGGTCAAGGGTGTCAAATATTGGTTGAATAAAATCCCCAAACTCCCCCTCTGCGAACACTTCCTTGTGGTTATCTGGTTTGCGGAGGGGGTCAGGATTTTCTTTGGTAGGGAGTCGCATATAAACGTATTCACATCTCACCCCATCAAATTTGGTGTTGGTGGTAATGCCCCAATCTTGAATGTATGCGCCGGTGAGAGTAGCTCCCGTGAAATCCGTGCCGCCCAGTTGGGTTTGTACTAATTTCACTCTGGATAAATCTGCGTCTTGTAAGTTGGCTTCACTTAAATCTGTACCAATAAAACTTACATCTACCAAATTCGCTCTTTGAAAATTTACCCCCCGTAAGTTCTCACGGTCAAAATTCTTGTCCTGTCCCTGTCCAGTAACCAGTAAACTTCGCACTTTTGCCTTATGAAGGTAAGTTGCTCCAGAGCGAACATAGTCAAGTTTTTTTGTTTTATTGAAACAAGTACGGGTAAGAACAGCTTTTCTAAAATCTGTACTTTTGAGAGAAGCTCCCGTCAATTCAGCATCAGTTAAATCTGAAAAGCGAAAACTTGTTCCTTTAAAAGCTGCAAAAGCAATAGCAATGTTGCGAATAAGGGCATACTTCTCATTTTCCTTCAATGCTTGCCAACTGATATAGCTGCTAAATAATAGTACGGCTCCAGCGATGACTCCGATGACGGCTACAGCGATGACGTAGACTCCGGTGACGATGATGGCCACAGCTCCGGCGACGACTCTGGTAAAGGCGAAGGTAAAGGCGACGACAACGACGACGAAGGCGACGGCTCTGGAAAAGGCGACAATGACGACGAAGGCGACGGCGATGGCGAAGGCAAAGACTCCAGCGACAACGATGACGATGACGATAGCGACGGCGATGGCGAAGCCGAGTAAGACATTGACGGCTCCAACTCCGGCGACGGCAACGGCGACGGCTCCGACTCCGGCGAAGGTGACAGCGAAGGTGACGGCGACAGATCCTAAACTAGCTTGTATTCCTTGGCGAATTGTAACGAAAAATAAAATAACAAGTACAACTATAATAGTTAAGCCTGCAATTTGATAAGTTATTTGCTGTTGATAATTATTAGTTCTGAAAAATATTAGAAACGCTACCAAAGTGGCTGCAAAAACAGAGAGAAATCCTGATAAGCCTAACAGCATCCACGAAAAAAGCACCAATAACGTCGCCCACCGCTTTTGCAGTCCAGCAGTAGCATGACTAAAGTTAGCACGCCTCAGATTTGCTCCGGTGAAATCTGCACCTCGAATATCTGCATAACTAAAATTTGCACCTGCAAGGTTCTGACCTCTGAAGGAGCGCCCACGAAGATTTTGACCGGAGAAGTCCTGGGGCATGGCGGGTACTGTATACAAATTTCTTTTTGGATACAGATATACCATGAACAATTTCGTAATTACAAAGTTTTAAAGCGATTCTTTTTTCTTAACGCCAGTTTTTATGCTTCAATCCCCGACTTAATTCTTTCGCTCTCCTCACCAATACATCATTCATTCACAATCAAGTTATAGTCAATATAACCAAGCATCGCCCCTCTTTTTATCGCCTCATAACGGTTCTTGACATGCCACTTACTGTACAAATCGCTGGCGTAATGTTTGACTGTACTAACAGAGAGAAACATTTCTCTGGCAATCTGTTCAAAAACTAACCCCTGCGCCAGTAATCGCAGGACTTGTATTTGCCGCTCGGTGGGAGAGTCAAGCAAGTTTTTGTCAGCAAAATTAGGGTCGATATATCTGTTTTGATAAAGGGTTTCTAATAATTTTTTAGCCAGCTTTGGGTAAAGTAGACATTCATTAAAGTAAGCTCTCTTGATAGCTAGTTCAATCAATTCTATATCAGCACTTTTGAGCATATAAGAATCAGCCCCATGACGGAAAGCCGAGTTAATAAAGTCTTCATGAGTCTGATTAGTAAAAATCACCACTTTACTATTAGTTTTGCTTTTAATTGAGCGAGTCAGTTCTAAACCACTCATGTCAGGTAATAGTAAATCGACTAGCACAACATGAGGGTTCATCTGTTCAATTAACTGAAACCCTAGCTTTCCACTGGAGGCATCACCTGTAACTTCTATATCAGGAGATTGTGAAATAGCACCTTTGATGCCCAAGAGCGTGAATATTTCTGGTTCAATAATTACTATTTTCAGCATAATGTTGATAATCCTCTAATAATAAATGGCTGTTTATTCGGTTATTTCTTATTGGTGTCTAGCGGACACGTATTAGACACTTGGTGTCTGGGTGGTGTCTGGGGTCGTGTCTGCTGGTGTCTATGCTATACAAGGGTTTTTAGCTTTGGTGTCTGTGGTGTCTGGTGAGGAGTGTCCGCGAAAAAAAGGCGGTTTTTGGGGTAGACACCAGACACCAATCGCAGTCAAATTTGATTAAGCTTGATAACACCCTCGCCTATCCAATCGGCTAAAGATGCCCCCACAATTTCGTACATCCAGCCCTTTATCTGCTCAACACTAAATCTCTCACCGTTCACTTTAAAGTTGCCCTTAAACTCTCTTACATCAGCTTCAATTCGTTCAGTTCTGGTGAGATATTCATACAGTTTTTGCGCCATTGGTGACAGTTTATTAGGTTCATCTTGGGTGTCACCAGCTTTGTTACCAAGATTGAATTCCAGTTCATAAATCCGCTCTAAAGTAGCTTTATCGATGGTTGGCGGTTCATTACTGGTCACAGGTTTATCAAGCTGAAAATCAATTCGCTTGCGGTCAAGCTTAGGCAGTTCAATATCAATCCATTGCCCATGCCCCGGCAGTTTGATTTTACCCATGCCACTCGCTTTAGCCTCTGTGGTGATTGGGTCAATAGTTGCAATTAGTTCTACTTCTAACAATGCCGCATCTCGAAGTTTTGATAACCCTTTGGCTTTAGCTAAGATTTCCATCGTCCGATCATGAGCGACAAACAAAGGAATCATTAACTGTTTACGGGATTCGGTCATGGCACAACGGAACCATTTACCGACAAAATCAGGGTCGGGCTTCCATTTTTCATCCTCACAATCGTCTGGCATTGGCTCAGTTATATTATCTGTCCAAGTTGTAAACTCCTCAGCGACTACAGAGAAATGTTGGTTTGTGTCTCTTAAGTGTTGCGTCCATTGCTCCTCAACCATTCCGCTTTCACGATAGGCTTTGTAACGGCGGCGCATTTCCGCCATGTACCATTGCATGAAGTCGGCTATCTCTCTGTAGCCAGTAATCAGGTTTACCCCCCGCCATTCAACTTCTGTACCGTGGGGGTCAAGTACAAAGATTTGATTCCAACCGGCTTGACGCTTATGCCAGATAATCTCTCTGGTAGTCCAGGATTTACCTGCACCCATGCCACCAAATATTAAAGTGGGGTAGCCGATGGTGTTTTTGATCCAGCGATATTTGTCGCCGTCTGCAATCGCTCCTGGCTCAGATCCAGTAACCTTGTCGTTAGGGTCAATCGTCCCTTGCAATGTTTGACTCCCTTGTAGATAAGGCGTTTTCATCTCCCGTAGCTGCTTAATGTAATCTGCCTTCTGTTGCTCGGTCATCCCCGCCGTTTGCGCCTCAAAAATGGCATCAGTTGCCTCCATTTGGGTAACTTCAATTTCCGTGTGGGCGTAAATCTCGGCTTTTTGGATATCCACAGTGCGATCATTGGCCACTAGATCCAAGTCGGCTTGTAGTTGAACTTCTGCGATCGCAACGTCTCGGTAGCTGTCCAACAACTCGGAACGTGCAGCCATCTCAGCTTTTGCAGCATCCCGTTTTTGGGCGATGTCTTCAAAAACTGCCCTCTGCTTCTCTTCATCCTGGCAATGGCGCAACATCCACCCCGCAAGCGCAAACCCCAGGAATCCGCCAAACGCCCAAAAAGGCTTGTATTGGTTAGTCGCTTTCACCAACCCGTTTACCCCCATTGCTGGGTTACGCACTATTTGGCGCGGCATTCCTTCTAACTGCCACTGTGACCAATAAAATGGGGTCATGCGAAATGGTCTGTTATTCTGATCCTGACATACCAATTTTTTCTGGGGAGTCCGAACGCAAAAATAAATGCGGTCGCTTGACTCCCCTTTCCACGCCATTGCAGCCGAGCTAATACCCACAGTTAAACTTAGCCCAATTGCAACAGCTTTTTTATCCATCGGTAACTGTCCGAACCACTTCATTAAACCCGATTGTTGCGACTCGGATAACTGTTTATGTTTATCAGTTAAATAATTCATTTACCTCTTTTACCACCAAATAGAAAAATCATTAATATCGCTAGAAATATGCCCACTCCTGCACCATCCATCCAACTTGAAGATTCAGCAGTTTTTGGCTTATAAACCGACTCAATAGAAGTCTTAACTGTACTAGTAGAAATTCTCGCCTCATTCCATTCACTAATCGGTTCAGAAAGCGCACACAATAACGCCAGTGATGCACTGCAACCAGTCATTAAATTAGTAACGAAATTATTAAACCCTTCACCTGTTGCAGTAGCAGTAAAATACAGGTGTGCAGTGCCAACTGCTAGGAACATTCCAACGGGGTGAACTTGTAGCAGATGAAAAGTAAAAATCACTGTACTGTTTAGACAACTGCCAGCGACAATCTCACAAGCATTACCAGCACGTCTAAATGTTCTACCTCGGTTATTTTCTGGTAATGGTTGCGGTTGTGATGGTTGCTCTTGTTTCTGTTGCTGTGGAGTCTGTGCCAGCCCTTCATGCAAAAAAGGGCTGACGCTATGAGGATCTTCATTTCGTTTCCTTACTAGCATCAGCCTGTGTCCTTTCAACTAATAGTTATCGGTCGCCTAGTTTCTGCCACAAGTTACCCAACATTGCACCCCAACCGCGAACTGTTCCTGTTGCAGAAACACTAGAAGATGGTGCATGATTTTGGCTAGTAACTGGTATCACTTCCTGGGGTGCTTGATTTGGTTCTAATGCCCGTGAGCCAAACCTTGCACGGGCTAAAAGTTGTTGTCGTTTCTCTCTTAATCCCGTAGTAATTGCTTGCCTTTCGGCTTGCACAGTTTGCTTATTTTCGATGCTGCTGATTTTATTTTCATGTCTCCACAATTCGGCTTGCAAATCGTGGTGTAATTGGGCTGCAACTTCAGTTAAAGCGTGTTTGCGTTTCTGATCAATCCGCAACAAGTCGGCTCTATCTTGGGCATCTATTTTACTCATTTCGCTGTCAAATTCAGCGTTAAGTTTACGGATTTTACCAATTGCACCCGCAACATGAGAGCCGTATTGTTTACGAAGTTCTGTCCAAGTAACTTGCCCTTTGGTCAACTTCTCCATCGCCTCAAAGACGACCTTGGCGTTGTCCAAAAATGGTTCTAATCTGTCACTCAACTCTTGGGCATTATTCGCATAATCTGCGAACTGTTCGAGCTTATTTATATCAGAGAGATAGCCCAGAATATCAGACTCAAATCCTCCCCAAGATTGCGCTTTCTCGTCAATATGCGAACTATGACCAACTACCGGATTACGTATTGCAAAGTCCATTGCGTTCTTCTCCTAATAAGGTATTAAGTCGTAGTTGATATCACTCGACTCTTGGGGCAATTCATCCCAATACCCCATCTCTTCAAATCGGTTATAAATTCTCGTTGCTAGTTGCCGTATTGGATCATCAAAATCTTCAGAAATTAAATCAAATCTCTTCTCACCAAACGCCAATATATTTGCAATATCAGGGTCAATCCCATTACCCAAGAATTGACCAAATGCAGCAGAGTATGGATGGTCATCAATGGTTGAATGAGTTGCTATAAATTCCGTTCCGGTGAAGGGTGGGTAATCTTCACTTTCTTCTAGCGGTGTCGAAAGTGCCTCAATATCCGCCTCAATCATTGCTGCCCATTCTTCAGGATTTTCTGCTTTGAATTGCTGCTTTCTTAGGGCGGAGTCGGTCAGAGGTGAACGTCCCCAATCGTTGGGATTTTTGTAATCAAGTGCCATGTTAAAATCCTTCTGTACTTTCGTTTTTGCGGCGAGAGATACGTCCCCTAGTGAGGCGATTGCAATGATTGGTCGTCGGTGCAATCGCTTCATCATCAGTTTTCACAAAACTCATTTAATTCAAAAACCTCTCTCTGCACTTGGTTATGGCTTAATTCCTTGCGTCTGCCTTTGGAGTCATTGAATACGAAAGGTGCATTGACTCGACAATTAGACCGATGGCTGTAGCGCAGTTGTTGACCACGGAATTGGTACAAATGGTTACGCACTAAGGCTGTCGTTGAAAGCATAAGCTTGTCCCTCAACTTGGGAATAGAACTCGATATTTAGGATTGCTTCGTGAATCTCCATCAAGGCTTGCACAGCATCACCCATCTTTAAGTCATTCGATGTACTGAATCGGTCGGAGGCTTCGATTTGTTTGTAATTTGGCGATGCTTGCACAAACCTTAAAGTCTGTTCGCAACCCAGGATGATGGTCATTATTTCGGTTGTTGTTAGGCTTGGTTGTGTCTGCATGGTTTCTTGGTCGCTCATGACTTCCTTCCTTTTCTTTGGGTTTTCATCGGTGTGGGTTGGGGTTCTGGCTGATTACTTGGGGATTGTGGCTGGTTCGGCTTTTGAAGTACATAGCTGATTGCACCTCCACCCCCAACAGCTGCGGCAATGGTGAACATATTGTTACGACCGAAGTGCTGCACTCCGAAATAGCCAAAAGCAACAGCAGCAGCGATTGCTCCAATGCCTAAAACCGTGTTTCTGAATGTGGTTCTGCTCATGCTGCCCCTTTGAAATTAGTGATCATTGCGCTAAGTGCCGATTTATTGGGCTGTGTAGATGTTGCTGTTTCAGGTTTTGACGTTGTTTGAACATTGCCGTGTTGAAAAATCAGCTTCTCTACACCTGCCGATAATGCTTGTGTTGGTGCATCTTGAGGTAAATCAAACATCTTGCACAATTCAATTACTGCTAGGTAGGAGATGGTTATACGCCGAGATTCGTAATTCATTGATTAGGCTCCCAAAGATATTTGAGTTAATAGCTTCAACCCCAAAGCATTGATGAATTGGGGATTATTCAAGACCACAAAGCCTAAACCGGCTAGGTTTTGATCCACCACTGGCAAGGAAACACCCCCACCCCAGGCGACAAGGTATTTAGCACGGTCTAGATAATTGCCAGCAGTCACAAAGTTGGCGAATTTCTCAATCCTGTTTGACCACCACTGATCTAGGCATTGGCTGTACTCGGTTTCAAACTTCTTACCCGTGAGGTGGTTGCCTCCATAAGTGAAAGTTCCTTCTAGAATTCCCTGGTTCACCAAACTGGGCGAGTGCTTCACATCCTTGGACAGCAGGCTTACTCGGTCGTTTCGCTTGTCGAGAGATTCTGCAATCATGCTGTGCAGTTCACCGGCTCCACCTTCAATTAGGTGACGGTCAATCACTGCACCACTGCCGTTAAAGACAGTTACAAGCCAAGTTGATGAACCGATATCGAGAGCGATCGCTAATTCTGAGGGGTCAAGTACCAGGGACGCTTCACCGAATAAACAATGGGCAATGCTTCCAAACCCTTCAGGGTAAATGCCTGTGACTACGATTTCAACTGTCTTGGTGACAATGGAACGAGTTACAGGGTGCAGATGTTCAAAGGTATGAATCCCTTCAACTCTGCGTTTAATCTCTTGGCCCCAGCGTTCTGGGTTGTGATTGCTCAAACTAATTTCTAGCTTGACTCCATCGGGAATATTGAGAACTGCCAAATCTGCAAGGATGCTTTCTAGTGCCAGTTCTGCTTTTTTCGCTTTGTCGTCATGGAGTAAAGTGTGGTCACTTTGGGCTAGAGCCGCACTGCCCCAAAAGAATTGAACGTCTTTTAAGTCCAGGCGAGAACCGTCTACATAACGCACCCATGCCCCATCTTTTGAGATGGTTTCGTGGTGCATGATGTTTCGGTTGCGAACAAGTGAGTATGCGGCTGGCATCATGATCGAAAAATCACCGATGATTGCCTTGCCATACCCTGCACCTGAGTCTTTTCCGGCGATCAGGTCAGTTAGCCCTGATTTGGCTAACAAGTCTGCCTGAACTAGCCAATTTTTGGCATTGGAATATATAGCTGTCATGGTTCTGATGGTTGTTAAAGTCTTGTTTTTTCTGGCTTGGTGTTGATTTTTAGGCAAATCTAGACAAATCCACATATCCAGTTAGGGGCAAGCCAAAGCATCACTTTCTGGCTTCTATTGCCTTTGTTGGGTGGCGTTTTTTGGCTTATAGTGTTATCATAACACTGTTTAACACCAGTGACAAGTGAGAGGTTTAGACTGACAATAGGGTTATTCAAACACCAGACAGTGTTACGATGCCCACAGGAACAAGATTAAATATTTATTTCACAGATGAAGATGACTTAGCACTTTACGACTTAATATCTGCTGAAGCAAAAACTGAAAAACGCTCTATGAGTCAAATGGTAAAACTTCTTGCTTCGGAAGCGCTCACGGCAAGACACACAAAAAAAACCAAATTAAAAAAACAGGATGAAGATTAGGGTGATCACTCTCAGTTGAACTTAGCCCAAGCAAAATACATAACCGATAAAAACCAACCAGATAACCTAGATGAAAAGAAGTTTGACCTTGTAACCGATGAGAGATTAGTCAGCAACCGAAACAATTTTTGGTGTCTCCAATGACTACTGTGAAAGACCTACCAACCGATTTTCAACTCCCGCCGCACAACGAAGCGGCATTAGAGATGCTTAGGGAGGCGAAAGACTACGAATCCGCTTTGGCTCTGGCGATTAGCGGTACTGCACTTGCTACAGGCGGCTTCATTACTCCGGTAGGCTGGGCAGCTTTTGCATTGGCTTACAAGCCATTGATAAGAATTCAAAAACTTGCACGGCTGGAAAAATTAACAGCCCTGCTTTTGGATGAGTTTAAAAGCCAGGGGATACAAGTCTTTCCAGTGCTAAAGCTAGAGGACAAGAATCCTATCGACTTGTTTGTGAGATTTGAGCGAAAAGTTCACCTGTTTATCTCGATTCGCTCAATAGGAGATAAGGAGATTGTCTACAACGAAGCTAGAGAGGTTTTGCAGATCAAGAGGAAAGACAAACATGGACTAAAAGTTTGGAGTCCTTGCCCACTGCTTGAATTGGCAGATTACGAGAAGTGGTTGAGCAAGAACAGGGACTTGTTTGCAATGTCTTCCCGTGAAGCTACAAAAACGCCCTCAGCAAAAGTTTTGGTCTTATGGCCTCCCACCAAGGCGGCTATTGATCACAATTCACACCTTTATTCTGAAGTTGGAAGTATGAAAATTCTGGCTCTTAGAAGAAAAGGCACTGCATTTATTATTCAACAGGAGGAAGTAATCGAGTTTGTCAAGGCGACTTTAGCCAAGTACTCATAGGCAAAACAACGAAAACCCCGCGTCCCGGTAGGACAGCAGGGTTTTCAAAGGGAATTGGGGTTATCGGGTTTGAACGGCCTAATTAATATCCCTAATAGTAATTTTATCGTACATGATTTGGTGTAAAGCTAATGTAACACTGGCTTACCAGATGTAAACAGCGTTTCAGGAATTTTATGTAATTTTGTTCTTATATTTCTAAACGCTTGTATTAAAAATTACTTTTGGGATAGCTCCAATTCCTCCAACACACATCAAGGAGGAATAGCTCTCATGTCACCATTACAACAATTTAATCACTTAGTATCGGCGCAAAGACCCTCAAATATAGAAGCTAACCACTGGAATGAATGGTTAGCCAGTGCTGTTGACCCAAAGTTAACAGCTTTGAATGTCCGTTCTCTATCGGGGACATCAATATATGAATATCTATTATGCGCCCTACCTCAAACTGCCAGACGTAACGATGGGCGACTGCGTGATGGGTACTTGAAACGATATGCCCACGCGGAAGTCGGTGCATGGTGGGTTAGTGGACTTGACCCGCTTAATGATTGGTTGGCGATGGACTGGGGACGGATGAAACCAGATTACCCCCGCCTTGAATGGGACAAGACAACACAGCAGCAAACTCAAAAGCCAGTCAAGTACGAATCACCACCCAAAACTCCCAACCGAGTTACCTACTTGAGAATGCCCCTACATTTATGGCGGTTGGTATCACTTCGCTATAACGTGCCGATGCCAGAACATATTACCATTACCGAAGAAGGAGAGGCGTTAGGTTTTTGGGCTTGGGTAATGGCACATCCCGAAATCCCTGTAATTCTTACAGAGGGCGAGAAGAAGGGTGGTTGTCTCCTAACTTTGGGATTTGTGGCGATCGCACTCCCTGGAATCTGGAATGGTCGAGTGGGCAAGGAGGATTTAGAAAGACTTCACCCTGATTTAGTCCCAATGACTCAAAAGGGACGTAAATTCGTTGTTCTGTTCGACTACGAAAGCAAACCCAAAACCAAACAGCAGATTTTTCAAGCTACACGCCGCACAGCTTCTGCAATTGTAGAACTTTGCTGCCAGTGTGAAGTAGCGCTACTGCCAGGGCCAGAGAAAGGAATTGACGATTGGGTTGTAGTTTTGGGGAAAAAGGCGGATAAAGCCGTCACCACAATGATTGCTGATGCCTTAAGAATCAGCGAGTACAAGCAAAGATTTTTCATCAATCGTGCCAGGGGACTTTACAAGTACAAGCCCGATGTGACAGTTAATACCCGTTATCTCTCACTTGCGATCCACTCCCTACCTCAATCGGGGTTAGTTGGTTTAGTTTCCGACATGGGAACAGGAAAGACTGAAATTTTGGCAGTTCTCAGAAGAGAGAACCCCCAACTCAGTTTTTTGAACAATGGGCATCGGGTCACTCTGCTCAAGAATCTCAGCGATCGCCTACAAACAGCAATGTACTCCGCGATTTCTTGCGGGGATTGGGGTCAGGTAAAAGCTCTCAGCATTACCGTGGATTCTCTGTATAAAATGGCAAATGATTTACAGGCTTACGATATTCTATTTATTGATGAAGCCTGCCAGTATCTCGCTCACTTGCTGAAGTCAAAAACCTGCAAAGAACACCGGGGGGCGATTCTGGAAGTGCTTGAGTATCTAGTTTACAACGCCAAGCTGGTTGTTTTAGCTGATGCCCACCTCGATGATTTGACCATTGAGTTTTTCATGAATTTGCGACCGGCTGGTGAAAAACCATACATCATCAAAAACCTGTATCGCTCAGGTGGTCGTCAAGTTCATTGGTACGAGGGGAGAAACAGCAGCGCAATCGTTGCCGAGTTCCACGCTCAACTCATGTTGGGTAAAAAGTTGATGATGGTCAGTGACAGCAAGCGGTTCATCAAAAAGTTGGAACGAGCGCTGAATGACGGGACATCGATGGATACGCCTGATGATAATATACCGGAATCAGCCGAAGACCGACAGTTACGGGTATGGGCTATTCACTCGGAAAATAGCGGCTCTGAAGAGAATGTGATTTTCATCAGAGAGATTAACGTTGCCATTAAGGATCTTGACGCTTTTTTAATTACTCCCAGTCTCAGTTCAGGGGTTGACATTTCTAGCTATCATTTTGATGCCGTGTTTGGTGTATTTCATGCTGTCTCGCAGTCGGCTACAGAATGCGCCCAGCAATTATGGCGGTATCGTCCAGATGTCCCCATGTATGTTTGGGTGGCTCCGCGTCCTCCCTTTGGTTACGCCGAAACTAATGCGCGACGCATCAAGGAAAGGATTCTTCAAACGAATGAAATGACCGCTTTTCTGATTCGCATTAACCGGGAAACGGGCAAACGTGGGGCTGAGAAGGATTGGGCATTAGATGCTAGTTGTCAGATTGAGGGGCAACGGAATTGGTCGATTAATAATTTACGGGCTGATTTGCGATCGCTCCTAGAAGAAATGGGCAATACTATTGCGCCTGTGGGTGATGCAACCGATGAGGGCGCTTCCCGGTGGATGAAGGCTGCGGGGATTGCCATCGATGAGGAGCATTACCGCAAAGTTGCTAACGCCAAAGATATTGACAGAAGGACTTATGCGGCTAGGCAGCACCAAGACTATCTCAAACCAGAAGAGGTTTTGGAATGTGAGAAGTTCCGCATACAGGACACCTACGGCATGAGCGTTACCCCGGAACTGGTTGAGCAAGATGACTCTGGGCGGTTAATTAAAAAGATTATCGCACTTGAAGCGATATTGGCAGCGCCGGGGGAAATGGTCACTGATGAAGAGGGGCGGGAGTTTGTTGCACCACCGGCTGTTGTTGTGGAACGGGATAAATCAGAGCGCGATCGCCTCGCCATCTGCACCGACTGGAGTAACCATTCTACCGCGTGGCTAATGCGTCATCGGCTAGGACTGAGGGCAGTGTTGATCGATCTCATGGCTGGGGTTGAGATCAAAGGGGATGAGGCGATGATTCAGGTTTTAGCCGAGTTCTCTAAACGCAATGCCTCTCACGTTAAAGGTATCCTCAACCTGACCATTCCCCTTGATGAATCTCCTGTGTGGATTTTGGGGCAGTATCTTTCTCAACTCGGACTGTCCACTGAATCACGGCGACCGCTTGAAGATGGTAAGCGCATTAGGTACTATCGGCTGAATACGGAGGATGTAGAGTTTGCCCAGAAGGTATTAGAGTATCGGCTTCGTCAACGGCAGGAGAAGGAACGCAAACGCCAAGAGTCACTTGAGCGAGATGCGGCTTATGCGGCTAGGATGCAGGCTCAATATGGGATTAACCCGCCGTCCACACCCCCCATTAATGAAGATGGAGATAATAATTGGGGGGGTATGGACACAGATGAACAACTCAGTGATTCTTGGTGGGAGCAGGTTAAATATTATGCTCGGCTGGCTATTGAACGTTTAGAGGATGGGGTTGATGCTGTAAAAGAATTACTCAGTACGTTGACGAGTGATGAGCGTTGCGGCGTGATGCTGGAGTTTGAGGATGTTGATCCTGATAAGTTTGCTCAACTGGTGGTCCTTGCGCCCGATTGGGTGGAATGGATGGCGTGATAGTCCTGTTTCCCAATAAGTGAGATGCCTGCGGTTCTTGCTAGCCTACGCACTTTGAAGGCCCGTTGCTTTAGGGCTCAAGTCTTTGTGTGTTCAGCTTTCGCTGGGATGTCGAGATAATCTTATTTCCTGACATCCACGCCCCAACAGGCGACAGCATCGACAATGCCGCCAGTCATGTAGACACTCGATAGACAATTAAGATTGA
>NZ_JAAGOG010000073.1:0-34484 GCF_010747425.1 Nostoc sp. UIC 10630 | reverse complement strand
AAAAAAATAATCAAAAATTTAAGAATTTGACTTTTTATTTGTTAGGCATAATAACTGCATTTTATATTAACAAGAATTATCCCACTAAAATTTTAAACGAATTACAAGAATGGAACTATCACTATAGCTATGCCAAGAGTTGTATTCAGTTAGTCAATATTTATCAAAAAGATGATTGTATTATGGTGCTGTTTCCCTTTGTTGAGCCTACATATTCTTCAAGCTTAAATTTAGTAATTACAAGATTTAAAAATTTGAGTCAATTAAATATCTTGCGCCCTGGAATTGTTAAAGATTTAAAAATCTATAATCAGGGTGAATGGGGCTATATTGATTATATACAAGAAGACCAAAATGGTTTTTTTAACATTCGTGGATGGGCTAAACTACAAACGAGAGTAGCAGATGCTGTAATATTAGCTTACCCAAATGAATCTAATGCTTTGATAGTCGTTGATATCTTATCTATAGGACAAGTGAGACAAGATATTTCAAGGCTTTATGGTTTAAAATATCAAAATTCAGGTTGGTCAGGATATGTGGATTTAAAAAGCAAAATTCCTAATTTTAATAAATCTAATATTCAAGCATATTCATTTGATGCAAAACAGAACATTTTTTACCCTTTAAAAAGTTTGCATTCATAATCAAAATTCCGAATTCAATCTCTAATCTCCAGTACGTCGCACACCAGCCAAAATAAAATTAACTGCTGCTTGAGTATGCTGCTCAATCATTTCTGAACTCAGTAGTTGCAAATCGGGTCTAGTATGTTTGATGTTTTCGTAAGCGTTGAAGTACATATTACAAACCCCAATAATATGCAGAGTTGTGAGAAATGGATCGATCTGACGGAAACAACTTTCTGCCATCCCCCGCTCTAAAATCTTGATGAGATAGCTAAAATTTTCTTGCCAATTTGCCTGTTTGAAATACTTTCCCTGATTTTGGTTGGCTTCTTGAAACCAAAGCATCCCTCTGTGCGGGTGAGCAGCTTCGTAAGCGATCGCTTCTTTGACTAGCACCTTCAACGCCTCCTCTGGTGGGAACTGATCCAAATTTAGCTGCTCAAACCCTTCGTGCATCTCCACCGCCGGACGTTGCAGAACAGCTTCATATAGTCCTTCTTTGCTCTGGAAGTAGTAGTAAATCATCGCTGTGGTGACACCTGAACCTTTAGCGATCGCTCCTGTCCGCGCCCCTTGAAGTCCATTTCTGGCAAACTCCGCTTCCGCCGCATCGAGAATCTGCTTTTTCGTCGCTTCTGCATCACGCACCTGACGCGGCTTTTTAGATGAAAATTTTGACTGTGTTGAACGACCCACGTTGCTCCATCATCATAACGAAAATATATTAACTAAAAAATTGGTTAGTAGTTGACATAGAAAATGAAATTTATTACATTAATATCAACTAACTAAAAATTTAGTTAATTGTATAATTCATTCATGCAGTAGCCGAAGTTAGCCAAGTAAATGCTTGGTAGTGTTAGTTCATCCATTGCAGATAAGACTTGAATTTCCCAATTGCCGTTCGAAATAGCAATATAGGGCAAGTGGCACCAGCTTGTTCACAACTTTTAATTTCCAAGATTCCGTTACCTTTTGCTAACGCATCTATCGAACTTCAATAAATAACTTTTCAATATTTTGGAGGAAAAATGGAACCAATTTTACCAGGTGCGCCTTGGTTAATCGCGCACAAATCTACATTAGGAGTCAATAAACCCAATAAAATAACTTTAAACGGACAGGATTATGTCATTTGGCAAAACCCAAAAGGCGAAGTATTTGCCCTTGATAACATCTGCCCACACATGCAAGCTCCATTATCAAACGGCTGGATTTGTCAAGAGAGAGATACTATTACTTGCCCTTTTCATGCACTAGAATTTGATGGACAAGGTAGACTACAGCAAGGAGAAAAAAAAGATAATCAGCCAATTACCAAACCATTAAAATTAATTATTAGCAATGATTGTATCTGGACTTATGCCGGATTTGAGCCAAGATTACCAATTCCCGATTTGCATCAAAAAATTGTGGATAAATACGAGTTTCTCGGAGTAACTGGGGATAAAAGTATTCAGGGTGAATTCTTGACTAACCTGATGGTTAACTATGACTATAATCACCAAAATGGTACTCATAAAGAACTATTTAAAATTACAACTTGTAACGTCAGTGCTTTTGAAGAAAAAGGATATTATGCCACAGTTAAACAAGAACTGATCAGAGCTAACAACACGCTAGGAGAAATTATCAAAAATCCTGTTTTGGGAATCTTTCCTAAAACACTTTCTAACACACTAGAATATGCATTTCCTTCAACTACAGCTTTTTTTGCTAAAACGCCAATTGGTGATATTGCTCAAATTCATATTCTTTATCCTGAAACAGAAAAAATCACCAAGACGTTTATTTTGATGTATGCCAAAGTCGTCAATCCTTTGATGAAATTTCTGTTTAAAAGCTCAGTTTTACAAGCAGCAGCCACAGTCATCGAACAGGATACAGGTGCAGTTGAAAGTTTGTATCCTCGGCAAAAACCAAAAATTAAATTGCCAAATGAAGAAATTATGTTCTATGCAGAAAAACTCTACCACAATTGGTAATTTTGATTTGCAAAGCCTAACTGCGCTTTACAATTAAACTGTAGCTAACACTGCTGGAGATACTCAAATATGCGGCAACTAAAATCCGCCGAGGAAATGCCTGGTAGCTATGGCTTGCCCATCTTGGGGGAGACTTTAGAAATATTTCGGGATTTAGAACTGTATCTATGGCGAAGATTTCAGCAGCATGGTTCAATTTTTAAAACTAGCGTCATGGGGCGTAAACGTGCTTATTTAATTGGCCCTGATGCTAATCGGCTAGTGCTGGTGGAACAGGCTGAAAAAATGTCGTCGCGGATAGGGTGGTATTTTTTAGAATCAACATTTGGCAATAATATTCTATTACAAGATGGGGAAGAACATCGGCTAACTCGTCGCTTAATGTATCCAGCATTTCATGGAAAAGCGATCGCTACATACTTCGACACCATTCAAAATATCGTGCAAGACTTCCTTAAAGATTGGAGAGAGCAAGGAACGATTTCCTTAAATTCTAGTTTCCGTCAGCTTACCCTGATAGTTGCGACTCGCCTATTTTTGGGAAGTCAGAACAAGAGCGAAGTTGAGCAAACCAGTCAGTGGTTTACACAACTGATAGATAGCAGTATGGCAATATTGAAATGGAATGTCCCTTTTACCTTATATGGTCGCGGTCAAAATGCTAGGGGTAAATTAGTGGCTTTCTTGCGTCAAGAAATCGCCCAACGTATCGAGCAGGGTAACTTAGAAGAATCAAAAGATGTTTTGGGATTGCTGCTAGCAGCTGTTGATGAAGACGGCAATAAGTTGAGCGAAACACAGGTAATCAACGAGGCATTACTATTGCTGTTTGCTGGACATGAGACAACAGCCTCATTACTGACTTGGGTAATCTTTGAATTAGGTAATCACCCAGAATGGCGAGAACGGCTGCGCCAAGAACAACTAGCAGTTGTGGGAAATAATCCCCTTAGCCTGTCTCATCTCAAACAATTTCCACAGTTAACCAACGTCCTAAAAGAAGCAGAAAGACTCTATCCGCCAGTGTATGCCTATAATCGTGGTGTCCTCAAGGATATTGAGTATGGAGGCTATCGCATCCCAGCAGGTTGGTTTGTGACTATTTCGCCAATGCTGACTCACCGTTTACCAGAACTGTACACCGAACCCGATCGCTTCGACCCCGATCGCTTTGCACCACCTCGTGAAGAAGATAAAAAACATCCTTTAGCACTCATGGGTTTTGGTTATGGTTCGCACAGTTGTTTAGGTATGGAATTTGCCCAGATGGAAATGAAAATTGTGCTTTCCACACTACTTCGCCATTACGACTGGACAGTAAAACCGGATTATTCTGCGATCGCTCCAGTTCGCCAGCCTTCTAAAATTAAAGATACTCTACAAGCATATATTGAGCCTTTGGTGATAAAGCATCCTTTGAATAGTCAAACATAAATCTTTGATTAAACAAATCGATTTTGCGCGTTTAGAGACGCAAAACTATGCGTCTCTAAACAGGTTGATACTGAAAGTGTTAGACAGTAAATGTGATCCCAGGAGTGATAGCACTTAAGCTAACATCCTCAGCGACAGCAATCACATCACCGAAAATTGGTGAACCGAAGAAGATGACCGTATCTAAGATAGATGAGTCATTTGAAAAAATACCACTACCAAAACTATTATTAGTATTGAAGTTTTGCTGTACAAATGTGTAATCGCTAGCAGAACCGCGAAGAGCGATCTTGTCCCCATCTAGTAGAGAAAAATCTGCGATCACAGCATGACCAGCTTGCCGATAGGAGTCACCTAGGTTAAATGTATCAACAGATTGAACCCCTCCAAATGCTAATCCTCCTGTTAAAATATCTATCTCTCCGCTATTAAAATTACCACCACCACTGAGGGTATCATTACCCTTACCTCCCGAAAGAATATCATTGCCAGAGTCACCATTTAGGCGATCGTTACCTATATTTCCATCAAGGCGATCGTTGCCCAATCCGCCAAATAGTACATCGTTACCGCTACCAGCTAGCAGAATATCGCTGCCATCGCGACCATTAAGAATTACATTGACGTTTTGGCTGGCACGACTGGCATCTATGCGATTGTTGCTATCTCCTCCTTGGATTTCGACGCTTTCAATATTTTGGAGGGTATCAGTACCTGTGGCTGAATCATCGAGATTGGCCCCAGGACCAAACTTACCACCTTTGAGTTGGCTTTTGTTTGGGTCATTTGCAAATGAGAAAAGCTCAAAGTTATTGTCGCCATTTATGAATAGGAAGTCCTCACCTCCTCCTCCGATATATTGGTCATCACCCGCTCCATCTAAGGCACCATCCGAAAAACTATCTCTCCCGCTTCCACCTTGGATAAAATCATTTCCTTGTCCACCATTAAAATTATTGTCGTCATTTCCACCTATGAGGGTGTCATTGCCATTATTGCCACGCAGGAAGTTAAATCCCGCTCCTCCTACTATGCTGTCATTCCCATCACCACCGTTGATCTGGTCAAGACCACGGCTACCTATGATAGTGTCATTACCAGCACCACCAAAGAGAAAGGTTCGCCCGGACAACAGAGCTTGAGACGCATTAATCGTGTCATTACCCGCAGTACCAGTGAGCCTGACATTCTCAACCTCAGAAAATTGGTGAGCTAAATTACCGACAAACAGCTGATTATTGGTCAAGAAATAATTTGAGGCTCCCTCAACACGCAGTTCGTCATCACCTGCACCGCCAATCAGGGTATCCCCAACATCGCCGAGAGCCGGAAAGTTTCCGTTTTGAGCGATGAGAATATCGTTACCCGCACCGCCATTAACGCGATTGTTTCCAGTTCCACCTATAAGAGTGTCATTGTCATCGCCGCCGTTGAGAGTGTCGTTACCAGTGCCACCATCAAGGGTGTCTCTGTTAAATCCACCATCAAGGAAATCATTACCAAGCGATCCTGATAGAGAATCATTGCCAAAGTTGCCTATTAGAGTATCATTGCCCGCACCACCAAAAACCGTATCGTTACCGGCCAGAGCATCGATTTTATCATTTGCTCCATCAGCTATAATTTTGTCGTCAGCAGGAGTTGGGGTTCCACTAATAATCGCCATAATTTTGTATCTTTGTTTGATTTGGTTGTGAGTTTGTGTATTGTTTTCTTGATTTAGACTTTGGACAAATTTTTCAAAAAAGCTAAATTTGTCCAAAGCCAAACAACTGCTATTGCTGTTATTACCAGGTTGCCTTTTGAACTCAAAAAGGTAAATGTGGATAATTTAAGGAGTTTGATTCCCAAAAAACCAACGGCAAAAGTGGTCAGGTAAGGTTAAGTAAGAAAGTTTAAGGACAGTAATCTTTGCTGAACCAGGACAGGACTGGATTTCAGCCATTAGAATATTATTTGCGAAAAAATCTGGAAAGTTAAAAGTTCGGACTGGATCTCAATATATAAATAGTTGTGATTCATCCATGAACAATGGACTTTGAAACGGCATTAAAAATATTAGATGCAGCAGTTGTTACTCAGACAAAAAGACATCTGAAAGATATTGAAGTAACCATACTGCGTAGCTCTTGGGAAGGGAAGAAGTATGACGAGATTGCCCAAACTCATGGCTACACTACCGAATACCTACAGCATGATGTTGGCCCGAAATTATGGCAGATGCTATCAGCAGCATTTGGCGAAAAGGTCGGTAAAAAGAATTTTCAAGCAGCACTAGAGCGACGGCGTGTTTCCTGGACTGCTGCTTCATCAAAGCGGTTAGAGACAATTTTACAGCCTCAAAAGCTGATGTCATCTTCACAGCTAACAATGGAGAAATTGGCATCGAACAACTCAGTTTCTGAAGAAAATAGCAAGACATTACTAAGCGTATACACAAACGAACAACCCCTACTGAATGCAGAGCCAGAATTACCTGTAGGTCAAGTCCCTCTCTCTTCTAGTTTTTATGTTGAACGCCCTCCAATTGAAGAGCGTTGTTATCAAGAGATTTTGCAGCCAGGTTCCCTGATTCGGATCAAAGCACCTAAACAAATGGGCAAGACCTCGCTAATGGCTAGGATTCTTGATGAAGCTAGACAACATGGTTGTCAAACAGTTTCTATCAGCTTCCATTTAGCAGATAAAGCAGTTTTCGCCAGCTTGGATACATTTTTGCGCTGGTTCTGTGAAAGTGTTGGTAGAAAACTGAAGCAACTTCATCAGTTAGATGATTATTGGAGCATTTATGGCAGCAAGGATAAAACTACTGCTTACTTTGAAGAGTGTTTGTTAGAAGAAATCGATAGCCCATTAGTAATTAGCTTAGATGGTGTTGATCGCATTTTTCCCTATCGTGACACTGCCGAAGACTTTTTTAACCTGTTACGAGCTTGGTATGAGTATGCTAAGTATGGCGATCGCAGTAGCGAACTCTGGAAAAAACTCCGGCTAGTTTTGGTACATTCCAAAGAAGTTTATATTCCGCTAAATATCAATCAATCTCCCTTTAATGTAGGATTGAGCATTGAATTACAAGAGTTTACTCCAGAACAAGTCCAAATTTTAGTTGCACGTCATCAGGGACTAAATTGGACTGATACACAGGTCAAAAAACTGATGGATATGGTAGGAGGACATCCGTATTTAATCCGGCTAGCTCTTTATCATGTTCAACATCGGTACATTACTCTTGAACAGTTGTCGCAAACAGCCGCAACTGGAGCTGCAATTTACCAAGATCATCTCCGAGGACATTTGTGTAATCTCGAACACGATCCAAATTTAGTGACAGCTTTTAGCCAGGTTGTAAAGAGTTTAGTACCGATAGAATTAGACTCGGAATCAGCGTTTAAATTACATAGTATGGGTCTAGTGGTATATTGTAATGACAATAAGGTGATGCCACGCTGCAATTTGTACCGCCAATATTTTCAAAATCGCTTCACTTAGTACAGTTTTGCGTAATAATCTTAGCCTTTTTTATTAATGCAGAGGGATGCATTGGCATTGTAGCGAGATACATTGGCATTGCAGAGGGATACATCGACATTGTAGAGGAATACATTGGCATTGTAGAGGGATGCATTGGCATTGCCAAACTTAATTTGCTACGAATTAATGAAATGCTGTACTTGTACCAATTTTTTGTAAAACTGCACAAAATCCAGTTTAGTAAAACTTGGGGCTTAAGCCTCTTGTTCTAGAGTAAACTCACAAGTAATCGGTATTAAGTGTAGATTTTACCTAAAATTATACGTTGCTGATAGCTGGAAGTTAGGATGCATCCGACGAGCAAAGCAGAAAACTCACCTTATAAATATCAAATCGGAGGGAGTCTGCAAATTGATGCTCCGTGCTATGTGCAGCGAAAAGCCGATAAAGATTTTTATGATGCACTCAAGGCCGGAGAATTTTGTTATGTCTTCAACTCGCGGCAGATGGGTAAGTCTAGTTTGCGAGTGCAAACAATGCGTAAACTGCAAGCAGACGATATTGCTTGTGGTGTTATCGATATTACGGCCATTGGAAGTCAAGATATTACCCCATCTGAGTGGTATTTGGGTGTGTTACGGAGGTTAGCACGTAGCTTCATTCCCAAATTCAAAGTATTGAGTTGGTGGAGCGATCACTCTGGATTATCACCAGTGCAGCGCTTGAGTGAGTTTATTGAGTCGGTGCTATTGGCAGAAGTCTCTGAAAACATGGTGATTTTTGTAGACGAAATTGATAGCATTCTCAAGTTAAACTTCAAGGATGATTTTTTAGCTTTGATTCGAGCTTGCTATAACAAACGAGCCGACAATCCAGCTTATCAGCGTCTTACCTTTGCCTTACTAGGGGTAACTACTCCCTACGATTTGATTCAAGATAAACACCGAACACCTTTTAATATTGGTCGAGCAATTGAACTAAGCGGTTTTCAATGGCATGAAGCTCAACCATTAGCTGAGGGATTAGTGGGTATCGCAAATCCTCAGATAGTGTTGCAAGAGATTTTAGCTTGGAGTGGCGGTCAACCTTTTCTGACTCAGAAGCTTTGTCAATTAGTTGTTGCATCTTCCTCTGTCATTCCAGCAAACGGGGAAGCAGAGTATGTTGAGAAACTGATACGTTCTCAAGTAATTGAAAACTGGGAATCTCAAGATGAACCAGAACATCTCAGGACGATTCGCGATCGCATTTTGAAAAGCGAACGGCATACTAGACAATTGCTGCGCCTTTATCAGCAAATTTTGCAAACAGGCCAAATCACAGCAAATAACAGTCCTGAGCAAATGGAATTGCGACTCTCAGGATTAGTGGTCAAGCAACAGGGTTACTTAAAAGTTTATAACCCCATTTATGCTACTGTTTTTAATCAAAATTGGGTTGATAAAGCTTTATTTGACTTACAATCGGTAGCAACACGGCAAACATTGTCCAGCCAGCGATCTTTTCAAACTGTGCTGATGTTAGCTGTGGTTGTCACAGCCTCGATAATGGGAGTGCGGCATCTTGGACAATTACAAGCTGGGGAGCTAAAGGCTTTTGACCAACTGCTGCGGCTGCGTCCTAGCGAACAAACAGATCGCCGCCTTTTAGTAGTTGCGATCGCTGAAGATGATTTTAAGCTTCCTGAACAGCAAGAGAGAAAAGGGTCGCTCTCAGATCGCGCACTGGCTCAAATTGTCCAAAAACTCGAAAAGTTCAAACCACGAGCTATTGGCTTAGATATTTATCGTGATTTCCCTGTAGATGCCAAAGAAGCACCTTTAGCCATTTGGATGCGGCGTAGCGATCGCTTTATTGCTATTTGCAAAGTCAGCGAACCGACAATTAATGAACCAGGCGTTTCACCCCCTCCAGAAATTCCTATAGAACGTCAAGGCTTTAGCGATTTTGTCCAAGACACGGATGGTATTCTCCGCCGCCATCTGATCGCTATGCAACCAAGTGACTCATCCCCTTGTACTACGCCATACTCCTTCAGCGCTCAATTGGCATTTCGTTATCTACAAACAGAAGGCATTGATATCAAGTACACCAAAAAAAAAGATTTACAGATTGGTAAAGTTGTGTTTAGGCGCTTGCGAGTGCATATTGGTGGCTATCAGAAAATGGATGACTGGGGCTATCAAATATTGCTAAATTACCGTTCCTCTGGCTCTCCCTTAAAGGCTGTGGAGCAAATTACCTTAAAAGAGTTGCTCAGAGGTGCGATCGATCCCAATCTTGTGAAGAATCGAATTGTACTTATTGGTATTACTAACCAAAGCGCCGGTGATTATTTTTCCACCCCCTACACTACCGATCGTAAGCAGGAAATTCCAGGAGTTATGGTTCATGCTCAAATGGTGAGTCAAATTCTCAGTGCAGTTTTAGATGGACGAACCCTGTTGTGGGTTTGGCCTGTTTGGGGTGAGGCTTTTTGGGTCTTTTTCTGGTCTGTTTTAGGAGGAATATTGGCATGGCGGATTCGTCATTCCTGGCTTTTAGGAATAGCGGGAGTTGCTGTAATTGGTGCTATATCGACAATTAGCTTTTTTATGCTGCTGAAAGGTATTTGGATACCGCTTATTCCGGCTGCGATCGCTCTGGTCGTTACAGGCAGTATTGTAGTAATTTACAGCCTTTCTCAAGGCAGTAATTCCTAATTTGTAATGACGCTACCGTCATTAATAAAGGCAGATTGAAAGGGATAATTTCCGAAAAGACCTTTTATATTTTTGAAGATCAAATAACCTCTGAAATGAAGCTAGCTTTTTGATAGAGAATCCTAATTTTACAAAAAAGGCTACAGATTCAACCCAGTAAACCCACATTGAATAAAGTTTTATAAATTACAAATTATGAATTACGTTAGCGTAGCGGTAGCTAGTCCGCGAAGGTCATTACAAATTAGTATTAAACTTGCCTTAGCGATCGCGTTGGTATCGCTCTCCTTCACCCCAGTGCAAGCACAGCCAAGCAAATCTGAAATTTTCACATCACCGATATTTAATGCACCTCCCCCGCCGGGTGACATTAAAGCACCTGGTAATCGTGTTGGAGGAGGAAAGCGTGGCTGTGGCAATACGAACAATCAGCCTACTACATCAAAAGAAAAGCAACTAACAGCGTTAGTTCCGGTTTATCAGTTTCCCAATGAGGAATTAGTCTTGGGATTAACAACTTCCTCTCATCCAACTTTCTGGTTTTACGTTCCTGATGTAACTAAAGTTTCGGCAGATTTTGTATTACAGAATGAGGATGGGGAGACTATATATCAAACTCCTGTTTCACTATCTGGGACACCAGGAATTGTTAGCCTCTCTCTGCCATCAACAGCTTCCTCGTTAAAAATTGGCAAGCGTTATCATTGGTACTTCAATATTTACTGCAATCAAGAGCAATCACCTGTTTTTGTGAATGGTTGGATTAAAAGGATCGAACTCAACCCAGTTCTAAAAAGTCAGTTAGAGAAAGCAACACCAAGGCAGCGCGTTGCTCTTTATGCCACTAGTGGTATTTGGTACGAATCCCTGATTGCTTCAGCCGAACTTCGCCGTATAGAACCCAAACATGCTGATTGGGCTAGGATGTTGCAAGCTGTCGGTTTGAATAACATTGCTTTAGAACCGATAGTAGACTGCTGCCGATAGCCGAATAACAGATACAGCAGATTGCGCTCTAATCGAATACACGTAGAGACGTAGCAGTGCTACGTCTCTACAAGGTTTTGGGTTTTATATATGTACTTCATTTACCTGAAATGTGCTGTAATCTATACTGGTGCAGCGTATTTCATGTATAAAGTACATGAGTAGGGGCAATTCATGAATCATTGGTGTCAACTTAAGCCTGGGCGAATGGAATTCGCAGCTACACAAATAAGAGAAAATTAATATTTTTAACCCGCACAGGCGGGTTTCGTCTGTGTAGACGCGGTTTCTAACCGCCCTTCTAACTAAAATCCTAATTTCTCCAACACTGGCTTGGTGGAAACAACGTGCCTTTCTAAACCCAGTTCTTTTGGATTAACCCCAAGTGCTAAAGCAATCAACTGGGGTAAATGCAATACTGGTAAACCTAACTTTTGCTCAATTACCTTTTCCACCTCTGGCTGACGCGAGTCTAAATTTAAGTGGCACAGTGGGCAAGGTGTAACTATACAGTCAGCACCAGAACTCAAAGCGTCTTGAATATGCATCCCCGCCATTTTGAAAGATTGGGTAGTGGCATAACTAGCAAGAGGCCAACCACAACATTGTGTCCGGCCTCGGTAATAAATTGGTGTTGCACCTACAGCCCGAAACATATTTTCCATCGCTTCTGGTTGGAACGGGTCGTCATAAGGCATGGATTTTTGGGCGCGGAGGAGATAACAGCCATAAAAAGCCGCGCATTTTAATCCAGTTAACTTCTGGGTGACACGTTTGGTAATTTCGTCTAAACCGTAATCTGTCACCAAAGCGTAGAGAAGATGTTTAACGTCAGTACTGCCACGATAAGGCGAACAGCCTTCTTTATGCAGCAAGCCATTCACCTGTTCAATGTATGTAGGATCAGTTGTCTTACATTCTTTCAGGTGTTCGTTCACATGACCAATAACACCTTGACAAGTACTGCAATGGGTAAGTAAGGGCAAATTTAATTCTTCTGCTAGGGCGATATTTCTAGCGTTGACTGTATCTTCTAACAGTTGAGAATCTTCTTTAAATGTGCCTGAACCACAGCAAGCAGCTTTTTTAAGTTCAACCAATTCAATACCTAGTGCTTTAGTAAGGGCTTGAGTTGACTGGTAAAGTTCCCGACAGGCCCCTTGAGCAACACAACCAGGGAAATAAGCGTACTTGAGTTTGAGTGTCTGAGATAGCATAGAGGTATATTTGGGTTAGAGCGATCGCTCTAAACAATAACTGTTTTATTACTTCCTTGTTAGCACCAAAATTATGATGTTTGACTTTCAGCGATTCTTTAACCATCTAGGTTCAAAGCCGCAGCGTCTAAATATTCTGATTGCTAGCAAGGCTGTAAATACCGATCGAGACATTGTAAAAAAATTTAGCAATAATTGACAATAAAAGCATTTACACGGTATCGGCGATGGCGTAGCCCGCTCCCATAAACAACTGTTCCCAGAAAAGTTACCCTATTCTTTTGAGGAACAGGAGAGGTTTTCTAACAGAAAAACTCTTGGTAGTATACGGGCGATCGCGCTTGACGATAAGATGTATATGCTCAAAACAATGTCTTCTCTAAAGAGTAGATCCTAGCAACTGGTTAAGGACTTTTATTATTTATGAGCCAAACGGAACTTTTTGAAAAGGTCAAGAAAATCGTCATCGAACAACTGAGTGTTGAAGATGCTTCCAAAATCACTCCACAAGCTAAGTTTATGGAAGATTTAGGAGCTGATTCCCTGGATACTGTTGAACTCGTGATGGCTTTGGAAGAAGAATTTGATATCGAAATTCCCGACGAAGCTGCCGAGCAGATTGTATCGGTTCAAGACGCAGTAGATTACATCAATAACAAAGTTGCTGCATCAGCTTAAAAAAGTTTTGAGTCTCTGTTCGCCCTTGGAGTCTCCGATTGGGAGAAGTTCAGATGGCTTTGTCTCGCTCCCTCTGGGCGTTTATGGCAAAAACCACTGCTTTGACTTTTAACTGAGTGCTGAACAGTTAAAAGTTTAGGAGTTAGAGTTTTCGGAGGCAAAAGTTCGGAGTTTTCTCCATCTTTGGGTGCTTCCAAAACTCAGAACTCAGGACGGGCTAAACCCTAGCTATCCGCTAACATAACTCAGCACTGTTTAATGCCTGCTGCTTTTTCGCCACCTTTAACTGAATCATGACAGATCATACACGTAAACGCGTTGTTGTAACTGGTGTTGGCGCGATTACACCGATAGGTAACACAGCAACAGAATATTGGGATGGATTATTGAGTGGACGCAATGGCATTGACTACATCACATTTTTTGATGCGTCTAGCCATGATTGCCGCATTGCTGGTGAGGTAAAAAACTTTGATCCACATGATTACTTGGAGCGCAAAGATGCCAAGCGCATGGATCGATTTGCCCAATTTGGGGTTTCAGCAGCAAAACAAGCTATAGCTAACGCGCAGTTAGTTATTAATGAACTGAATGCAGAACAGGTAGGTGTCATGATCGGTTCTGGCGTTGGCGGCATTAAGGTATTAGAAGACCAGCAAACGATCTACCTCAACCGTGGGCCCGATCGCTGTAGTCCATTCATGATACCGATGATGATCGCTAATATGGCAGCAGGATTGACGGCAATTCACACGGGTGCTAAAGGGCCTAATTCCTGCCCTGTAACTGCCTGCGCTGCTGGATCTAATGCTGTAGGCGATGCGTTCCGCTTAATTCAAGGGGGATATGCCAAAGCAATGATTTGCGGCGGAACAGAGGCAGCTGTGACACCATTATCAATGGCTGGGTTTGCGGCCTGCAAAGCCCTTTCTTTTCGCAATGACGATCCGGCTCATGCTTGCCGCCCCTTTGACCGCGATCGCAACGGATTTATATTAGGTGAAGGTTCAGGAATTTTAATTCTAGAAGAACTGCAACACGCCCTAAGTCGCGGCGCTCACATTTATGCCGAAATGATCGGCTATGGTATGACCTGTGACGCATACCATATCACTTCCCCTGTCCCTGGCGGATTAGGTGCAGCGAGAGCCATAGAACTGGCGCTCAAAGATGCTAATATAACCCCCGAACAAATTAGCTACATTAATGCCCACGGCACTAGTACCCCGGCGAATGATTCAACTGAAACCTCAGCCATCAAAAAAGCCTTGGGAGAACACGCCTATAAGGTGGCAATTAGTTCAACCAAATCGATGACAGGTCATTTATTAGGCGGTTCTGGAGGTATTGAAGCTGTGGCAACAGTACTGGCGATCGCTAATGACCAAATTCCACCGACAATTAATCTGGAAAATCCCGATCCAGAATGTGACTTAGATTACGTGCCTAACTACAGCCGCGCTCAAAAAGTCGAGGTGGCAATATCCAATTCTTTTGGGTTTGGCGGTCATAATGTCACACTGGCCTTTAAGAAATACGTTTAAAAGAAGTCAGGAGGCAGGAGGCAGAAGGCAGAATTCAGAATTCTGAATTCTGAATTCAGTAGTTTAATCCGACTCTGCTCGTTTGCCCAATGCCCTTTGCCCAATGCCCCATGCCCAATGCCCAAAGTATCAGAAATATCATTCCGATATAACTTAAGCGTTCAGCATGACCCAATTATCAGCTTGATTTATCACCATAAACTCAGGAGATCCCGCTTGTCCATCGACAAGCGGGAGTGGGATGATGAGGATACTGTGGGGAATCTAAAATAACCCCAGCAAGAGAAGCTACGAAGAGTGCTAACCCGTCGTTAAAAACAAGAGATTATGACTGTTGCAACCCAATCCGCCAAAGAATTGTCCGTCGAAGAACTGGCTATTAACTCGATCCGCTTCTTGGCTATTGATGCCGTAGAAAAAGCAAAATCGGGACACCCAGGACTACCAATGGGCGCGGCTCCGATGGCTTTTGTCCTCTGGGATCGCTTTTTGAAGTTTAATCCCAAGAATCCCAAGTGGTTTAACCGCGATCGCTTTGTATTGTCTGCCGGTCATGGCTCGATGTTGCAGTACGCCCTACTGTACCTGACAGGCTACGATAGCGTCACCATTGAAGATATCAAACAATTCCGTCAATGGGAATCCAAAACCCCTGGACACCCCGAAAACTTCATGACCCCAGGCGTGGAAGTCACAACTGGCCCCTTGGGTCAAGGAATTGCCAATGGAGTTGGTTTAGCGATCGCCGAAGCGCACCTTGCCGCTAAATACAACAAACCTGATACCAAAATTGTTGACCATTACACTTACGTAATTTTAGGTGATGGTTGCAACATGGAAGGTATTTCTGGTGAAGCTGCTTCTTTCGCAGGACACTTGGGATTAGGCAAACTCATCGCTCTGTACGACGACAACCACATTTCCATCGACGGTTCCACAGATGTAGCATTCACCGAAGATGTTTCCAAGCGGTTTGAAGCTTACGGTTGGCACGTTCTCCACGTTGAAGACGGCAATACCGATTTAGCAGCGATCGCCAAAGCAATTGAAGAAGCTAAAGCTGTCACCGATAAACCATCAATGATTAAGGTGACAACCACAATTGGTTATGGTTCTCCCAACAAACAAAACACTGCTGGTATTCACGGTGCTGCTTTGGGTGGAGACGAAATAGCCTTGACTCGGAAAAATTTGGGTTGGGAATACGAGCCTTTTGATGTTCCACAAGAAGCCCTCAACCACACACGCAAAGCAGTTGAACGCGGCGCAGGTTACGAAACCGAATGGAACAAAACATTTGCCGACTACAAAGCTAAGTATCCCCAAGAAGCGGCTGAATTTGAACGCTACCTAAGCGGTAAGCTACCTGATGGTTGGGATAAGGTACTACCCACCTACAGCCCCGAAGACAAAGGATTGCCTACCCGCAAACACTCAGAAACCTGCCTCAACAAAATAGCGGCAGCTTTACCTGAATTGATTGGTGGTTCGGCTGACTTAACCCACTCCAACTTGACCGAAATCAAGGGCAAGGGCGACTTCCAAAAAGGTCACTACGAAAACCCCAACATCCACTTTGGTGTGCGGGAACATGCTATGGGCGCAATCTGTAATGGTATCGCGCTGCACAGTTCAGGATTAATTCCCTACGGTGCTACCTTCTTAATCTTCACAGATTATATGCGTGCTGCCATCCGCTTATCCGCTCTTTCTCAAGCTGGCGCGATTTGGGTGATGACTCACGATTCCATTGGACAAGGTGAAGATGGCCCCACACACCAACCCATTGAAACTCTGGCTTCTTTGCGAGCCATTCCTAATTTATTAGTGTTTCGTCCCGCAGACGGTAACGAAACCTCTGGTGCTTATAAAGTAGCGATCGAGAAAGCGAAGGAAAATGCTCCATCTCTATTGGCATTCACTCGTCAAAACGTCCCCAACTTGGCAGGTACATCAATTGAAGGCGTAGCGAAGGGTGGATACACCGTGGTGGATAGCGAGGGTACACCTGAAATCATCTTGATTGGTACTGGTTCAGAATTGAGCCTCGCCGTCGGCGCAGCCGAAAAACTCAAGGCTGAAGGTAAGAAAGTCCGTGTTGTTTCCCTACCTTCATGGGAACTCTTTGAAGCACAGGATGCAGCTTATAAAGAGTCTGTTCTACCAAAAGCAGTCACCAAGCGTTTGTCTGTAGAAGCTGCTAGCAGTTTCGGTTGGCACAAATATGTGGGTACTGAAGGCGATTGCGTTAGTATCGATCGCTTTGGTGCTTCGGCTCCAGGCAATGTTTGTCTAGAGAAGTTTGGCTTTAGTGTTGATAATGTGTTAGCAAAGGCTAAACAATTGTTGGGTTAATAGCAACAGAATATTCTCAAAATGTTGTGAGGTGGGCATCTTGCCCGCCTTTTTTTACGCGGAGGGAGATTGTTCATATAGCGATCGCCAAGGCAGCGCTCTTTTCTACTCGCCTTTAGATTCAGTATATAAATAGCCTATTGTCAAATACTAGTTAAATTAAATACTTGTAACTGATGTTTTTTGTTTCAAGAATTCAGAAGTCAGAATGGGCTAAACACCCTGCTACCGCTATCCGCCAGTCACACAGAATTAAATTCTGAATTCTGGCTCCTGACTCCTGAATTCTGTTTTGATAAATCAATAATTGAAAATTTTTTTGATCTGTGTGCTTTAATAGTGGGCGGCTTTTGTTCGTTCATGAATTTTCATCACACAAAACGATCACCGATGCTCCTCACACACAAAGAAAACCTTTTAAAATTTAGCTGGCTTCTACCCAGTTTCTTCAGCTTGTTCCTGTTTGGCTCCACTGTCAAAGCTGCTGCGATCGCTAATTGGCATTTTGATAGCAATCGTAATCATTTAGATTTTACGACAGACGAGAATATTCAACCCAAAGTACAATTACTTACCAATCCAACCCGTCTGGTAATTGATTTACCTGGAGTCAAACTAGGATATCCACAGACTAGTCAAAGAGTGGGGTTAGTAATTAAAGACATTAGCATCGGGCAGTTTAATGCAGATACTACCCGTATGGTAGTTACCTTAGCACCCAATTACACTTTCGACTTAGCACAGGTGAAGCTGCAAGAGGAATCTCTCAATCATTGGTCTGTGCAGTTACCCCAGCCGATACAATTGACTGCAACCCGTCCAAACATTTTAGAAATAACTCCGACTCAATCGAGTATTTCTCCAAGAGTAAGTGATAATAGCACTCTGTTTGCTGGCGTAATTCCAATGCATTCACCGATGAAAGCATTGGAACCGCAGATTAAAGCCTTGATGAATCGTTACAGCTTCCTGAAAACAGGAATGTTTTTCCTAGATTTGGATACTGGGGATTATTTGGATGTTGGGGGCGATCGCGTTTTCCCCGCAGCTAGTACGATTAAATTGCCAATTTTCATTGCCTTTTTCCAAGATTTAGATGCGGGTAAAGTCACCCTTCAGGAAAACCTGACTATGCGACGTGACTTAGTAACTAATGGTTCTGGAACTATGCAGTATGAGCGAGTTGGCAAGAAGTATACAGCTTTGGAAACCATCACTAAGATGATTACCATTAGTGACAATACCGCCACCAATATGGTTATCGATCGCTTAGGTGGAGCTACAAAACTAAATCAACGCTTCCGTAACTGGGGACTGAAAGATACAGTAATTCGGCATCTTTTAGCTGACTTGAGAGGAACCAACACCACAAGTTCTCAAGATATGGCGCGGGTGCTGGCTTTAGTTGTGAATAACAAGCTAGTTTCTCCACAAAGTCGGGAGCAAGCTTTGGATATTCTGCGTCACACTACAATTCACACACTGCTTCCCGCAGGTTTGGGGAAAGGTGCAGTCATAGCCAACAAAACCGGAGATATTGGGTTTCTCATCGGCGATGCCGGATTTGTGACTATGCCAAATGGAAAACGTTATTTAGCGGCTATCTTCGTCACACGTCCCTATAAGGACACTAGGGGGAGAGACTTTATTCGTCAAGTTTCCCAACTAGTTTACGATTATCTGAATCAGACAAATCCAGTCGCTGCGGTTGGTTCGTCTAACAGTGCTACGAGATAGAAAGCCATCAAAACCTTAACCCAAGCGTATTGGATTATAAGCGACTACTAGTGTCCGCTAATAAACTAAGCTCAGAACTCTTAACTTTCCTACTATACCCCGGTTAATCACTGGGGTTTATTTATTGCTGCTACTCAAAATAAAAAACCCCGCCATCAGGCGGGGAAAAATAAAGTTCAAAATTATCAATGGATAGTCAACAGTCTAGAAGGTGAAAGTTGTTCTGAGTGTACCGATAATTGCATCATCGTTAGCACTGCTCTGACCAGGAGAGGTCAACCAAATTACGCCAGGGGTAACAGAGATGTTATCCGATACGCGATACTTGTAGAAGCCTTCAAATTGATAAGGTACATCATTACCAGCAGCAACACCTACCCGGTTAAAGGAATAGGGCTGTGCACCAGCAAAGAAACCTAGAACGTTACCCTGTTTACCAAAATCAGCTAAAGCAACCCCAGCACCGTATGACCAAGCTTCATAATCATCACCTACACCGAAGCCAGTCACATCGTGGTAAGAGACGAAGCCACTAACGGATAGTTTGTCGCTGGGTCTAAAGGCAGCCGACACACCGTAGGAGTTGCTGGAAGCTGCACCTAGTAAAGCGTTAGATTGCTCAGTACCTACTGCAAAAGGTCTTGCTCCCAAAGCAGTGTTTACATCTGATGCCTCACCCGAGTCGAATAAAGCACCGCCTGCGCTATATCCGTGAACGTAAGTAGCAGCTAAGGCCAAGCGATCGCCAACACTAAAGTTCAACTGTCCTAAAGCAGCATAATCGCCGTTGGTCAGACCTTGACTAAGACCAGGATTATTAGCTTGGGATGCCAAGTAACCTGCGGTGATTGAGCTATTTCCTAAGATGCCGCCACCTTTACCAAGGGGTAGATTGAGCGCTATACCGGCACCGCCACCAATCCGATAGATGGGACTTTCAGAAGCAAAAGCAGACAAAGCGCCGTTACCGCCATCAGTGTTGTCGAAAAAGTAAGGATTGTTGACAGCAGCATAATGGCTGTGTCGTCCACCGCTAGCTGCCAAGTACACATTGGCTGGGCCTACAGGAACTTCATAGGTCAATCGGTCAATTCTGACACTGTTGTTACCAGTGCTACCAATTTCAAATGTTTGTGTGCCTTCAGCAGTGTTGATCAGACCGCCACCGTTGTCAACTTGTGTGAAAGCTGTTGCATTCCCTGCTGCGAGACGAGTATGTAAAATGTCTCTACCAGTGAAGCTGGTTTGCAAGTCTAAACGTACCCGATCTTGGAAGACTGTATTGTTGTTATCACCAGTGTTGCCGCCAAACACATCAGTAACGGCAAAAATGGCTTCACCGACAAGTTTTGTAGTGGTGGAGAACTGATTGGCTTCCAATTCAGCAGTCCGCGCTTCTAGGGAATCTACGCGACCGCGTAGGGTTGCCAATTCTGCGGAAAATTCTTCTTGTAAACGCTGTAGGGTAGCTAAATCTTGTTTCGTCACCAAGTCAGCTGTTGCTGTGGCAATCAACTCGTTAACGCGATCCAAACAGGCGTTCAAACCAGCAGCAAATTCATAACGGGTCAAAGCACGATTACCACGGTAAGTGGCATTCGGATAACCTGCAATACAACCATAGCGTTCAACCAAGGACTGCAATGCTTGGAATGCCCAGTCAGTGGGTTGTACGTCGGAAAATTGCGAAACCGATGTTACTTGAGACTGAGAGTTATTTTGGTTGCCTTCGTTGCTGTAACGATTAACTTGATCTATCGTTGTTTGAGCCAACAATTCTGGCTGTTGGACAACTTCAGCTACACCTACTTGTTTTACTGGTGATACTTCAGTGGTTGTGTTTGGAGCCGCGATCGCTGTTGTCGAAACTAACAACGTTGCTCCCAAAACTGCTGGGCTAACCACTAAGGATTTCCATAATAGATTAGACATTTTTTCTTTACTCCTCACACCTTGTTTAGATAATTGGTTTCGTTTCACCTAATTCTCGAAAATGCGACATCTCATCGAAACCTATGGATGAGGCATAATTGCCCTACTACAATTCTAGTTTTTGCAAAGCTAATAAACGATTAACTTAGGGTTAAAAACTGATGTGATTAACTTATGCAAAAACATATCTTTATATCATAACATTATAAAACATCTGATCTAGATGGCAAGATTGGAGCGATCGGCTTAATAACTGTCACACATAGCTATCTATATATCTAAGCAGGGAGTAAAGTTTAGGGCATTCAGTTCCTACTTGGCTAAATTGCTGAAAGTCTTCTATACTTAGCATCTTGCAGATAAAAATCACTTCTTACACTTAGCCTGTAGAAATTGCACACCAGTTGAAATCCACTGGCTCGGCTATAAAAAACGTAGCAAAGCCTTTCAGGAGGGTCGTTGCCTGGTATTTTTGGAATAAAAAACAAAATCAGGAATCAAGTTTTTTGAAACCCGCGCACTTTCAAGAAAAACGCATACCTTTACTCTCAATCAAGCTACGGGTTAGTTTTCCCTCATGAGTACAGATATGCGTGTTTTGTCTTTGTCGCTGTTACTTTACAGTCGCCTGGTGCAAGATATCAGAAGAAATCACTTATTTAATTTGAGAAATCGTCTGCGCTACATCAAAGTCTGCCTGTGTTAGTCCGCCTGCATCATGGGTTGTGAGTGTAATCTTCACTTTGTTGTAGGAAATCTCTATGTCTGGATGATGTCCTGCTGACTCAGCTGGTTCCACCAGTTTATTGACGAACTCAATTGCTTGGATAAAATCCTTGAATGTGCGAGTAATATACAACTTAGATTCTTCGACAGTCCAACCTGACAAAACCTTTGCCTGCTCTTGAATTTCCGTTTCCGTGAGTAGTTGTGTCATCTCAAAAAATTCCTACTTATATATTTGTTACATCTTGCATTTGACAGAAATAGACCTATTTAATTTTCCACATATACATCTAAAAGTATGGAAAATGCGTCTGTGTATATTTAAATCAGGCTTGGTAAATCTAATGCTGTAGCTCACATCGGGTCATACTCCAAGGTTTGATGCAAGATATTTTTAATTTTAAGAAAACTTAAACGCATTGGCTTTATCCATCGCGTGTATTGCTATCTAAGTTTTAAAAAGTCACCCATAAAAAACTATCCGCTCTGATCTGGATCGGATGATCTAAATCAGAGCGGTCTAGCGGGTCTTCAGGTTGCAACCAGACTGCCGGAAGGAACTCCGAGCTTGCCTAGCTACTTGAGCTAACTTAGTATCTCAAAGATGACTAAGGCTAACTTTTAGAGAACAGCCCCGGCACACAGCCGGCTAACTGCAACCTGATGACCCACGCATTTACTACTTTCTATCATGGGCATCACCTCCTTATTGCCTAAGCGGTCTTAGTTTTAAAAGGGCAGAGTATTTACTCTGGGTTTATAACCTTCACCTAACATAACACATAAATTTAGAGATATTAGCTATATATAAAAAAATCTCCCGCCTTTTGGTGGGAGATGACTGGAGAATGGGGAATATTGACACTTTTTTAGCTTATGCCAAGGAGATTATTTAATCTGGCTGATGTCAATTTTCGGCAACCATACAACTGATTCAAATCATGGTCAGCTTTTAATATTACAGAGCATTACCGCGAGGTAGAACTTCTTCAGGGAATACAAACTGTTCGTGGGGTTGATCTTGAGGAGCCATCCAAGCGCGGATACCCTCGTTCAGCAAAATGTTTTTGGTATAGAAGGTTTCAAACTCAGGGTCTTCCGCCGCCCGTAATTCTTGGGAGACGAAATCATAAGCTCGCAGGTTGAGTGCTAAACCGACGATGCCGACGGCACTCATCCACAAACCTGTGACTGGCACGAACAACATAAAGAAGTGCAACCAGCGTTTGTTTGAGAAAGCAATCCCGAAAATCTGTGACCAGAAACGGTTTGCTGTCACCATTGAATAGGTTTCTTCAGACTGGGTTGGATTGAAGGCGCGGAAGGTGTTAGCACCATCACCGTCTTCAAATAAGGTATTTTCAACTGTGGCCCCGTGAATGGCGCACAATAATGCACCACCCAATACACCAGCAACACCCATCATGTGGAAGGGGTTGAGTGTCCAGTTGTGGAAGCCTTGCAAAAATAGCAGGAACCGGAAAATTGCCGCTACGCCAAAGCTGGGTGCAAAGAACCAGCTTGATTGTCCCAAGGGGTACATCAGGAATACACTGACGAATACCGCAATAGGAGCTGAGAAGGCGAGGGCGTTATAAGGACGGATACCTACTAGACGCGCAATTTCAAATTGCCGTAACATGAAGCCAATCAAACCAAAGGCTCCGTGTAGGGCAACGAATGGCCACAAGCCACCCAGTTGGAACCAACGGGTGAGGTCGCCTTGGGCTTCTGGACCCCACAACAGCAATAGGGAATGTCCCATACTGTCGGCGGGGGTGGATACTGCCACTGTTAGGAAGTTAGCACCTTCTAGGTAGGAGGAGGCTAATCCGTGGGTATACCAAGAGGTGACGAAGGTGGTGCCGGTCAGCCAACCGCCTAGTGCTAGGAAGGCGCAGGGGAACAACAGTATCCCTGACCAACCTACGAATACGAAGCGATCGCGCTTGAGCCAGTCGTCTAGAACGTCAAACCACCCTCTACTGGGCGCACGTCCAACTGCGATGGTCATTAGAGCAAATCTCCAAATGTTTATAAGTACAGGTTGTATCTGTATTATAGATGGCTAAATAAAAGCCTTCTATAAGCAGAAAGTTAACCGGGTTGTTAACCAAGTTTACAATTTTTTACACACCTTTAATCATATTAGGTGTAAATCGCTAATTTTTCTAGGGGTTTTGTAATAAAAATTAATTTTTTATCCAAATGAGGTAGATAAAGCAGATGAGCAGAGAGGAAAGAGGTAATTTGAATTCTCCCCCTTGCTTCTGCACCCTGCCCCTCTGCCTCTTCCAATGCCCTTTTCCCTAGAATCACTCAGCTGACGCTAAAATGAGTCCACAGTTAAATTTGATTATTGCTAAATGTTTACCATCGATTTAAGCATCAGAAACACTGCTTTCCCTATTTCGGTACAACGTAAGTCAGCAGAGGATGCTGAGGCTGTCTATCAGCTAATTTTGGCAGCAATCCGTTCTGGGAATCCTGACATTGTGGAACTCAAGTGTGAAGGCAAGACAGAGAAAAAAATTGCTGTCCGCGCTAGTGAAATTTCTGGGGTGCAGATTGTTCAGAAAGATGGTACAACCCCTGGTGGTGGCAGACCACCTGGATTTTTCGCTGTAGCTGCTGAGTAACCAAGGTTGACAAATGGCTCAAGTGGGCATTGAGGTCAAGGATTTAAATTTCAGTTGGCCAAATGGAGAGAAAGTTATCAAATCTTGCTCTTTAGAAGTACCCAAGGGTGAGTTTTGGATGCTCTTGGGTACAAATGGCAGTGGAAAATCAACGTTACTTAGACTACTGGCGGGGTTATTGGCTCCTGAATCTGGGGAAATTCGGGTTTTGCACCCCGTTGGCTTTGTTTTCCAAAATCCAGATCATCAACTAGTGATGCCAACGGTTGGTGCTGATGTGGCTTTTGGATTGGTGGAAGAAAAGTTGCCACCTGCTGCCACTAGAGCCAGGGTTGAGGAGGCGCTGGGAGCGGTGAATTTGCTTACCCTCCAACGACGACCTATTTATGCACTCTCTGGGGGACAGAAACAACGAGTGGCGATCGCAGGTGCGATCGCCCGTCGCTGTGAAGTCTTATTATTAGATGAACCCACTGCCTTACTAGATCCAGATAGCCAGTTAGATTTAGTTGCTAGTGTCCGTCGCCTTGTCAAAAGTCGAGGGATAACAGCCTTGTGGGTAACACATCGATTAGACGAGTTAAATTACTGTGACGGCGCTTTTTTGCTAGAAAAAGGCTTTCTGGTAGATAAAGGTGAAGCCCAACGCCTTAAACAACGTCTGATGGAGGTACACAGCGAAGCCTCCTAATTAAGTGCTGTTAGCGATAGCGGGGCGTTTAGCCCGTGCTGAGTAATGAGTGCTGAGTGAATAAGTACAATGAATTGTACTTAGCACTACTGAAATACTACTAAAAAAGAACTGTAACGCGCCTTTATTTAAAAGGCGCGTTTTAAGTTGGTGCGTCTATCTTAGGTTGTAGTTTTGTGAGGTTGCCGTATTTTTTATTCTATGTAGCATAGTGTTACAGACAATGCATCAATTATTATAAAACTTATGAATGAATTTTGTTAACTCTAGAAAATTGTGATTAAAAACCATGCCCCGTTCCTTACTCCAAGCCGTTTTGTTAGTGGACGGCTACAATATAATAGGCGCTTGGCCTTGCCTTAAAAAAACGCGTGATAGCGTTGGATTAGAGGCCGCACGGGGCGAACTTGTGGAAGCAATGACTGGTTATAGTGCGTTTCAAGGTTATACAACTCAGATAGTTTTTGATGCCCAATATCAGAATTCTTCTAGCAATAAAGAAATAATTACTGAGCTTTTATCAGTTTATTACACTGATTTTGGGCAGACAGCAGATACTTATATTGAAAAATCCTGTGCTTCTTTTCGTCACCAAATAGCCCAATCTTTAATTTCTCGTGTGATTGTTGCTACATCAGATCGGGCGCAGCAGTTGATGATACAGGGGTATGGGGCTGAATGGTTGTCGGCGCAACAACTTTGTGGGGAAGTGGAAGCTACTGTCTGCCGGATGCGACAAAAGTATCATACGCGCAAACAATCGAAGAGTAGATTTTTAGCTAATGCTATTGATGCTAAAGCACGGCAGCGTCTGGCTGAATTACGAATGGGATTACAGTAGATATTTAGTATCTAAGAGTCTCTGCTTAAGTTCCTGAATGGATTTTGGCTACAAAAATTATCTAAATTAAGCATCTAAAAAAAATATTGGCGAAAGTACTTGCCAAATCTTATTTTTAGCCCTAAGATTATAAATCGTGAGTGGTCCTCAGTAGCTCAGTGGTAGAGCGATCGACTGTTAATCGATTGGTCGCTGGTTCGAATCCAGCCTGGGGAGTTTATCAATTTTGGATTTTAAATTTTGGATTCTAGATTATCCATTACAGACTTATGGCCGCTTGACTCGGCTGTGACGTTTCTGAATCATGGGTCTTTTGGTGCTTGTCCTAAACAAGTGCTGGAGTTTCAACAAAGATTGCGATCGCAACTCGAACAGGAACCCCTACGCTTTTTTGGTAGAGAGTGGGAACCTCTGCTAGACGATGCCAGAAGTAAGTTGGCGGCGTTTGTGGGTGCTGATGTGCAGGATTTGGTATTTGTCCCCAATGCGACGACTGGCGTTAATTCGGTGTTAAGGTCGCTGACATTTTCACCAGAGGACGAAATACTTACAACTAACCACGAATATAATGCTTGCCGCAATGCACTTGATTTTATTGCCAGTCGCACTGGTGCGCGGGTGGTGGTGGCAAAAGTTCCTTTCCCGATTGACTCGCCACAGCAAGTAATCGCAGCGGTAATTGAGCGAGTTTCACCAAAAACCCGATTAGCACTTTTGGATCATGTTACCAGCCAGACAGGGTTAATCTTCCCGATTCAAGAGTTGGCGAAGGAGTTGCAACAACGGGGTGTAGATACGTTGATAGATGGAGCACATGCGCCTGGAATGATTCCCCTCGATTTGCGAGAGATTGGGGCAACTTATTACACGGGAAATTGTCATAAATGGCTGTGTGCGCCCAAAGGGGCAGCATTTTTGTATGTGCGGCGAGATAAACAGTCAGAAATTCGTCCTCTGACAATTAGCCACGGGACAAATTCGCCACGCACTGATAAAAGCCGCTTTCAGTTGGAATTTGACTGGACAGGTACAGACGATCCTACAGCTTATATGTGTGTGCCAGAAGCGATCGCTTTTATGGGTTCGTTGCTACCTGGTGGGTGGAGAGAATTGAGACAGCAAAATCATCAGCTAGTGTTGCAGGGAAGACAGCTAATTTGTGAAGCGTTGGAAGTGCAGCCGCCTTGTCCAGAAGAGATGATTGGTTCAATGGCGGTTGTGCCAATGCCTGCGACTTTGGAAAAACGCGATTTCATGTCTATACATGATGAATTGTTTGATAAGTTTGGTATTCAAGTGCAGGTGATGCCGTGGCCGGAAAAACCTCGGCTGTTGGTAAGGATTTCGGCACAGATTTACAATACTTTAGAGCAGTATGAGTATTTGGCAAAGGTGTTAAAGGGATTGTGCTGTTAATCTAGTTTAGGAAACTAGCGATCGCATTAAGAGTCTGTTCTGCACTCTTAGCAGTAAACATTGGGCCAGCAGCCAAATAAATATTCTTGTCAGATACCAAGTTTAAGACAATATTGTAGCTGGTTGAACTTGTGCCTGTTACTGTGTCAATTGCGACTGCATCCATATTCAGCCCTGATATTTCTGAAAGTTTAGCTTCAACTACTTCTTTACCGAACCAACCTTCACGTTTAATAGTTGCTTTGTCAAGGGTTTTATCGAAAATGCAAATAATTGTGCCATTCATCAGCATATAAATAATGCAAACAGCACCACTTGCAATCAAAAATAAACCTAGAGGATAAGTCCACAAACGACTATCTTCATGAATCGCTAATTTTGCTTCTCGTGAGTTTTTAAGATAGGCATTAATTTGTGCAGCCTTAGATTCCTTCTGAGTGCTGTTTGCATTTACTAAATCTATCGGAATTGAACCATTACTTGTCACAAGTACCAAGGGATAACTATTCCCAGCAGTCGTACTAGTGTCTAGTTTTGCACCTATCACCTCTTTGAGATTCCAAGTTTTAACTTGAGATTTTAAAATACTTTTGGTGATTAATTGGCAACTTTCTTGGGTGGGTTCAACCCGATTACAAGTAAAAGTAGTTGTCTTTGCCAGTGTCGTTATCAACAAAACGCCTCCTGCTATAAAGAATCCGCCAAAGAACCAGTAGAGGATGGCTGCTGGCTTAAGTTGTAGTTTTAATAATGTTGAAGTTTGCTCTAAGATTTTGAGTTTCATTGTTGTAACTGTAATCTTTACTCAAAGCAGCCTACACATAAAATTTAGATTTCCGTATCACAGATTGAAATGATTTAGTTTTAAATCTCGTGTTAAAAAGCTTTGTGGCTTGTCATGATATGGCAAAACCACATACCCAAGAACTAGATCGCAAAGACATTATCGGGCTAGTGCTATTCTTTTAGGTGATTGCACTTAAATTGCTGAAACTAGGATAACGCTTTACATGACTTCTGGAGCGCTGCCTGCCAATCCTTTTGTAGCTGCGGGGATGATTGAAGACCCCAGGCTGTTTGTCGGTCGTAAAGATGAATTACACGCGATCGCATCTCGGATGAAGGGCGATCAGCCTACAAGTATTAATATAGTTGGTGAGAAGCACATTGGTAAATCTTCGTTGCTGCATTATTTCGTTCGGACTTGGCAGCAGCGAGTATTAAACAACAGCAGTAATTATGTGGTAATTTACCTACCGTTAAGGGGTGTAGATTGCCAAACTGAAACGGGTTTCTATGAGGCTGTAGCGGAAGGTTTACTGAGTCACGTTCCGGGATGGCAACAACGCAATCTGCAAAATTGTTGGAAGACTAAACCGCTTAATCGGCAAGCATTTTCAGATGCGGTTAAGCAATGGAAACAGCAAGGAAAGCTACCCGTCCTCTGTTTGGATGATTTTGAAAGCCTTTTGAAACATCCCGATAAATTCGATAATGGATTTTATGACAATTTGCGATCGCTGATGGATAGCAACGCCTTGATGCTAGTGGTGGCTTCGCGTAAAAAACTGGATGTTTATGCTAATGAGCATCGATTTGTCTCTAGTTTTTTTAATATTGGTCACACTATTTCTTTGAAAGAACTAACTACAGATGAGGCTATTGAACTGTCGCGCTTACCAACTCGCTCTACAATTGGTGCTGCTTTGAGTGTAGATGAACAGAATCATGCCCAGCAATGGGGCGATCGTTATCCTTACAAGTTGCAATTGGCTGGTTACTATTTGTGGGAAGCACGTCAACAAGGCAAGGCAATCAAGTGGGCGAAAAAGCAGTTTGAACAACAGCTTGCAGATCCTAAATCCAAAGCGAAGGGACAGGGATGGCAATTATGGCTGCATTGGTTAGTTTGGGATTTACCAGTGCGTCTAGGTAGAATAGCCAAGTTTATTGGTGGGGCTGTTGATGATGTGAGCAACTGGATTATCGGGATGGTAATTCTGCTTTTGCTCGTTTTGGTTTTGGTGGGTGTGCTGCACTGGAATGAAGTTTGGGATTTTGTGCGTGACAAGTTGGGGATAAATTAGCCATGAGTAACAAATCGCCAACATCAGGCTTTTGGAACTATGTGGCTGAATGCGTGCGCCTGATGTATTGGATTTACTTTAAGCCTTTTACCTTTAAACGTTGGCTGCGCGATATTCATCCAGAACTGAAGCCGAGAGATAATCCCTTTGATAAACAGGCTGAGTTTCGCGCTAACCCCCGCTTGCATCGTTATGCTGGGCAAGTTTGGTGGCTAATTGCTGTAGTTCCAATGGTTGCTGTATTGCTGGTGGCACCAGTTTACACCCTGATTAGTGGTGAATCATTTGACTGGTTCATAAGCTGTTTTTTTTTGGTGGGCTGGTTTATAGGAAGGGTTGTAGACCGTGGTGGTAATAAAAATAGCCTAGTTATTTTGCTTGTTGCTGTCCTTACCATGTTTTTTGCAGCAAGATTTTTATCATCAGGCGTGGCGTTCGACGTGGCATTCGGCGTGGCATTCGGCGTGATGTTCGACGAGGTGTTCAACGTGGCAGGAGACTTGCCATTCGGCGTGGCGGCAGGTGTGGCGGGAGTCATGGCGTTCGGCGTGGCGTTCGGTGTGGCGGGAGGCGTGGTGTTTGACGTGGCGTTCGACGTGGCGGGAGGCGTGGCGGGAGGCGTGGCGAGAGGCGTGGCGTTTGACGTGGTATTCCGCATATTGATAGGCGTGGTGTTTATTTTCGGCGCATTGTCGGTTTACTTCTGGTTAACAGAATTACTGTGGATACTCACCTTGTTTTTGTTGTTTCCCAATGGAAAGCGGGTAAATTGTTTGCGATATCTGCCACCTCGCTTTGATGAATTGATTATTTTGCCTCTGCCTTTGATGGATGTGATGATTGTAGAGGCTTATCGAAACAACCCAACTGCTGCCTGTGAAACTATTGATTATCTAATCTCTTCTACCAACCAGCAAAAAGTTGCAGCACAGGCAATTTCTGGTATTGCTGGAGATATTCTCAATCGTTGTCAGAGGTTGAGCGATATTGTGGAGATTGCTAACCAACTAGCGTGGATTCCTTCACCAGCACCAAAAGAACTTGGCATTGTACTGCCCCAATTTTTGGATATTAGTCAAAATGTACGGGCATCACAAGAAGCAACTTCACTTTATCGTCAATATGAATTACTGAACATTCCCATCACTGCCTTACGCCAACTGGCGCAAAGTCTAGCTTTGACAAAAAATGCTCGCGTTGCTGTTTCTTTTGGCAACACTGCACAAAGCTGGCTAACTATATTAGAAACGGCGCAGCGCACTTTAAACGAACAGGCACAGCAATCAAAAGAAATTCGGCAAGTTTATATTGCTGGTAACTCATTAGACCCGGAAACAGCGAAGAATCGTTTCAAAGGGCGAAGGGACATATTTAAGGAAATCGAATCTTTGACACTTTCTGAGCAACCGCCAGTGTTGTTACTCTATGGTGGGCGGAGGACAGGGAAAACTTCAGCGCTGAAATATCTACCTTACAGAATACAAGCAAATATTGTACCTTTGCTGGTAGATTTACAAGGTGCAGCATCAGCTACAACTCTTAAAGGATTGGCTGAAAATTTAGCTCAACAAATTATCGAAGCTGCACGGCGATTACCCCGCAGAGTCTACTTGCCTAATCCAGATGCCAATAAACTAGCTGAAGATCCATTTCCCGCGCTGCAAACTTGGTTAGCAGAAATAGAACGCAACAACTCCGGTAAGCAATTTCTGCTCTGTTTGGATGAGTATGAACGCCTGAGTGAAGTAGTGGAAGCAACAAGCAGCCGTGCGCCACTCAATTTTATTCGTAACCTGCTGCAACACCAACGCAAGTGGATTTTACTTTTTAGTGGTTCACAGGAGTTATCTGAACTTGATGATTACTGGAGTGACTATCTAATTAACACCCGTGCTTTGCGAATGACTTACCTGCACGAGTTAGAAGCCCGCGATTTGATTCAACAGCCAGTAGAGAACTTCAGCGATATTTATGAACCAACTGCTGTAGATGAAATTATCCAACTTACTCGCTGTCAACCTTATCTGGTTCAGTTGGTGTGTTATGAGGTGGTGGAGTTGCTAAACCGCGATATCAGAAGAAACAGGCGAGAAGCAGATACAGCAAAAGCAACTGCACAGGATGTTAAAGAAGTTATACCCGTTGTGCTTGAGCGAGGCGATCAGTATTTTCGGGAATTATGGAAGAGTTTAGCAGATAGCGATCGCTCTCTCCTACGTCGGATAATCTACGGGGAAACTCCCACGCAGCAAGACAAAGGTGTTATTCGCAAACTAACGCGGAAAGAAATTTTGACTCCAGAAGGCAATGCTTTTCAAGTGCCTTTGGTACAAAAATATATAGAACAGTTGCTAGAAGAAGAGTAATATAACAGTCCTATAGTGGTTCTCGCTTGGGTGCAGTACATTTTTGACTTCTCTCCTAAAAGGCTACGGTGTACACACATCTTTCTAGAAAACCAAAATTGTCTTAGATCCCCCTAAATCCCCCTTAAAAAGGGGGACTTTAAGAGCTTTTTGCCCCCCAATTTATCGGGGGGTTGGGGGGATCAAAAGCTTGTGGCGCAACTTTTGAAGACTTGTGTGTACACCGTAGCTCCTAAAAGGAGAAAGACTTTGAATCTTACTCCCCAACGCTAGAAGGGAAGGGGCTGGGGGTTAGGTCTGTATTCCATGCAAATGTCGCTACAGTCATGACGGAAGTTACTACAGCCTGCGCGAAACACGAAAACGTCAAAGCAGAAGTTACTACAGCTTGCGCGAAACACGGAAACGTCAAAGCAGAAGTTGCTACAGCTTGCGCGAAACACGAAAACGTTAAAGCAGAAGTCGCTACAGCTTGCGCAAAACACGGAAACGTCAAAGCAGAAGTCGCTACAGCTTGCGCAAAACACGGAAACGTTAAAGCGGAAGTTACTACAGGGAAGGCAGAAGTTGCTACAGATACAACAAATGTCGCTACCGTTGCAGCTTTGGGCTGTAGTAGCTTTTTATAGCACTTGCAAGCCTATTGCCTATTGCCTATTGCCTGTTCCCTGCTATAAATTCAAATTAACTATGAAATATCACAGTCAGTAGAGGTAGGAACGCCAACAGAAAGCCATGCCAAGATTGCAATTGAGCTTCTGGTGTTGGTTCTGGTGGTGCTAATAAAGCTTCTACTCTTTGTTCTAAACGATCTGCACCAGAGGAACCTAATGCAGCACAGCAAATTTCCGATAAGACGGGGCCACTACTAACTACTAATAAAAGTGATTCCGCTAACACCAGAGGGTCTACTTGCAATGCAGCATAACCGTCAGCACGGAGTTCGCGCAAAGCTAACAGTTCTTCCCACAAAGGCTCTGTATTCGGCAACCATGCTGTGCAGGAACGCACCCAACCCAACCAAAAAAACCAGAACGTATCCCTATAATGGTGATGCCCTTGCTCATGGGCTAAGACGCTTTCTAAATGAGCAGGTGAGAGAGTTTGCACTAATCCTTGACTAACCACTAGTTCTGGTTGCCAAAAACCGATTTGACCGGCGAACAACGCGCCCGTTTGCAACAGTCTGGCTCGTCTATCGCCAACATTCACTAAAGGACAATTACGGGCAGATTCTACAGACTGCCAACCCTGGAAGGCAAGTTTAATGCATGAAATGGCAAAAAATGCCAAATAAATTAATGCTAGTAAATAGCTAATTGAGCCTGTATACATCCCGCCCATTTGTCCTTGAGGCCCCATGAACAGCACAGCGATCGCAGTCATGAAAATTAGCAAGGGTGGGAAGAGGAACAAAAATAGCGATCGCTGCCACCGCAGATTCCAATTACCTTGGTGTTGATTCCAAGTGGATCTTAACCACCAAGCAACTGCCAAAGAATTCAAAATCATTATTAGATGCATCATTTTTCCTCCCTGGCCTGGCGTGCAGATTGAATACGTTTGGCGATCGCTGCTATTTGCTCACTAGCTGCTTCATCCAGACTATCAGCAAAAGCTGCAACAACATCGGGGTTCCCCACTGCCAGAAATCGCTGTAACTGCTCATGAGCTTTGATGACATCTGATTGCTGCTTACTCAGCATTGGCCGCCAATAGAATGCTCGCTCTTTTTTATCGCAGGCTAACCAACCTTTATCAGTGAGGCGACGTAAAACGGTGGTGACAGAAGTATAGGCTAATTCGCGGTTGGGATCAGTCAAAATGCGATCGTGTACATCCTTGACTGTGGCTGAACCAAGTTCCCAGATGATATTTAAAATTTCCGCTTCCAAGGGGCCTAAAGATAGTTGTTTAGGGCGGTAGTCGGGTAAAGGTGCCATAGCGATTTCGATTTGAGATTTTGGATAAGCGGAGTGGAGGTGAAAATTTCGGTTTTTGTTTGGCAAGGTTAGTCAGTATGCGTAGTGGTGCTAACTTGGAATGCCAAATACAGTTTTAGAAAGCCTGTTCTTGTTTTACATTACAGGATAATGCAGTAAGTCTGAAAGTCTATAAGCATGAAAGTAGACTTTTTGAGTGTTTATTATATATTGAATGGGTTGCATAGTGCATTCTGATGCTAAAAAAATCCCTGAGAGTAATTGTAACTATAGTTAGTGTCACCAACTGGGTAGAATGTTATTTGCGGAAGTTGTATTAAAGCAGGTGTATCCAGCACGTGAAGCTATTTGTATACCACACTCCTGAATTGACTCCAACGGGTAAAGCGCCAGAATGTGCGATCGCAGTCGATGTTTTGCGGGCTACCAGCACAATAGCGACAGTTTTGGCAGCTGGAGGCGAAGCTGTACAAGTATTCAGCGATTTAGATAAGTTAGTTGAAGTTAGCGAAAAATGGCCCGCTGAAAAACGGCTGCGAGCTGGAGAACGCGGTGGCGCGAAAGTACCTGGCTTTGAGTTGGGTAACTCTCCCCTCGATTGCACACCAGAATTAGTGCAGGGGCGACGGTTGTTTATCAGTACCACTAATGGCACTCGTGCCTTACAACGGGTACAAGACTCCCCAAATCTCTTAGCAGCTGCCTTGATTAACCGGGCGGCGGTAGTGCAATTTCTCCTAGAAAAACAACCAGAGACAGTGTGGATTGTCGGTTCCGGTTGGGAAGGTAGTTTTTCTTTAGAGGATACAGTTTGTGCGGGTGCGATCGCTCATAGTATTTTACAACAAACACAGTTGTCACCAGAAGAACTAGCTGGTAACGATGAAGTGGCTGGTGCGATCGCTCTTTACTCTCAGTGGCAAGATAATTTATTAGGATTATTCCACCAAGCTAGTCACGGACAACGATTGTTGCGTCTTGACTGTCTAGATGATTTAAAATATTGTTCCCAAACTGATATTTTAGATGTTTTGCCCATACAACAAGAGACGGGAGTTTTAAAAAGAGGATAGGGAATGGGGAATGGGGAATGGGGAGCAG
>NZ_JAAGOG010000380.1:0-3209 GCF_010747425.1 Nostoc sp. UIC 10630 | reverse complement strand
GATGCACCGTACTTGATTTCCATTTTTGGAAACAATACCTAATTTACAACTGTTTGAGCCTTAACTGAACCGTATTGGGCTAGAACCTATGAAAATAAACCGCTTCGGCATGGGTTGTTACATATTCACAAGGTCAGCGCCGATAAAATTCTCAGAGATACCTGTGTGCGGCTGGGTATTGAGGGCGTTAGTACCCACAGCTTTCGGAGGACTGCATTAACCAGGATGAGCGATGCCGGGATACCGTTGCGCCACATTCAGGAGATATCGGGACATCGGACTTTGGCAGCTTTGGAGCGTTACCTGGGGGTAACTGAGAAGCAGAAACAAAACGCTATCTCTGCTTTGGATTTTTGATGGTTTCTATACCAGATTCTACACCGAAGGAATTTGATACTTATGACTATAAAATTACAGATTTTTGACAAAAATTTCCATTTTTTCTTTCCCGATCTAAATAATCATTAACACTGTCATTATAATTATATTGTTGCATCGACCATACAATTAATTCCTGCTGCAAAATAAGATTATTTATCTCGAATTTAGTGTAAGTTCCAGGTGAAATTGAAATATTTGAGTTGAAAAATCTTTTTATTAGCTCGAATTGGCTTCCGACCGCAAACCTACCAGGACCCTTCATTAACTCTACTGCATCAACATCTACTCTTATAACAGTATCTTTAGGTCGAATTAAACTACTATCTAATAAATTAACAGGAGTTGTTAGCTGACCATACAAATACAAATTTGTAATATCATTTCTGTTTAAAATTGCCATACGATCCTCCAAAATTTTCAGTTGTTTTACTTAAGAAGTATTAATCGAAAACTATTACTTTACCACAGTTTTGTAAAGCAATACCAGTAGTGATTTCTTGAGATATTGGCAAGCTATTTTCATCTAAATAGCGCACTTTGAACTTAATACGTATCCCCTCGCCAGAATCAAGTCCAAGTATACGAGGATTTAAAAAAGAATCTGGTATAGCCACCTCGACACCACCACGAGGACTAATCGCACAACAATTAGGATTCTCTTTAATATATTCATCAAAACTTTCATACTTGATAAATTCGCGATATTGCATCTTACCTGCAATTTTAATACGTAATTGTTCTGCACTATTTAGAGAATTAAAAGCTAATTTAATCTTCTCGTAATCGCTGAGATAACGCATTTTGGCAAAGCAGAACCCTGAATAATTTAAGCTAAAGTATATGCTTAAAATGGTTAACGGGAATCCGATTAAAAGGAAATTAGCTAAAAAATAGGTGCGGTTCATTACTAAATCTGTGATAATTTACATAGTTCTTCAGTCAAAACATCTTGCAGTAAAATCTAACTCCTATCTAAAAGATTTGTATTACTTGAAGTTTGCTCTTATGGTTACAACTTCATTATTAATCCTCGATACTTTTGAGTTATTTAATAGGTACAGTATTTCTCGCTTTGGTACGGTACAAGTTAGAGATACATACCTATACGTTATTACATACTTCTGTACTTAATTTGATTAGGGTTCTTTATCAAACCAAATGGATACTGGACGACCACAGTTCCGTAAAGTATTTCCAAGACGTACTTCTTGTACTCTCTGATTACCGTTCTCATCTAAATAACGTACTTTGAAGTTTATGACTGTCAAATCTCGAAAACCAAGTCCAGATATACGATCTAAAAATGAAGACTCTGGAATAAATGAAGACTGTGCAATCTTGTAAGCTTCACCGTGATTGATAGAACAGCAGTCTGGATTTTCTTTGATATATTCATCAAAACTTGCATACTTGATATGTTCGTAATATTTTACTTTTCCACCTAAATATACAGGTAATGTATCCTCCCTATTGTTATAATCAAAAGCTATTATTAACTTTTCTTTATCACTTAAATAACGCATCTTTGCAAAACAGAAACCTGAATAATTTAAGCTATAGAAGATGCCTAAAATGGTTAATGGTATTCCGATAAAAATGAAAATAGCTAAAATAAGAATACGGTCTATCATTGTATTTGTAGCAATTTACATTAACTTCAGTAAAAGCATTTTCAGGTCAAATCGAACTACTATCTATAAAATTTGTAAAAGTTGATAATGAGGTGAAATGAGCAGTAATACCAAAAGTTACGCCCTTGGGCTTGATGAGCCGTTTCCAATACTGCGATGGTGTACCCGCCCGCTCTCTTGCGATCGCCACGGATAAAACTGTACCAATTGAAGTCTCTAAAATCTAAGGGCTTTAAACCCTTGCTGTACCGTACAAAAAAGCTGTACCAAATAGCTTATAGCTTAATTGGTATTGAGCCGAGATACAAGTAAAAAGCAGCAAGATGGTCTGAAAAGCCTTGCTGTATATAAGTTGGAGCGTTTTTGAAGCGAAAGTAGGATTTTGCTTGAAGATACTTGCAGTCTGAAGGTCAATAATTGCTTTTGGCACGGTGATGCCGACATCAACTGTGACAATCAATATAAGAATTTTTGCATCTTCTTTTCTTACTTGGGCATTATTCAACTCCAGTAATAACAAACTTGGACATTTTTTGTTATTCCCTGTAGGATTATTGCTATGAGCCTATCAAGAGGTAGCAGATGAACGTTTCTTTGACCCCCGAACTAGAAAAGTGGGTGCAATCTAAAGTTGAAACCGGTATGTACACTTCTGCTTCTGAAGTGATCCGAGAAGGTCTGCGGCTTCTCAAGGAGCAGGATGCCCTCAAAGCAATACGGCTTGCAGAGTTGCGTCAGGAGATACAGCTTGGGATTGATAGCGGAGAATCTACACCTCTAAACATGGATGAAATTATTGAATTGGCAAAACAACAACGGCAGCAGAGAGAATCCGCATAATGGCGATAATTCTCAGAAAACCGTTAGCCCAAGCTGATTTATTGGATATTTGGAATTTTATTGCCTCGGACAGCTTTGAAAAAGCAGATCAGCTTCTACAGAAAATAGACAGTCAACTCAAAATGTTGGCTTCAAACCCAGGTATGGGAAGAAAACGCGATTCCTTAGCACCAAATCTGCGGAGTTTTCCAGTAGGGAATTATCTAATTTTCTACCGTCCTATAAACCAAGGGATTGAAGTCATTCGTGTTCTACATGGGGCAAGAGACATTCAAAGTCTGGTTCTTCGGTTACTTTTATGGAGAATTAATAGAAAAGTGCCAGTTTAATAAACTGCGTAATCTAAAATTTCTAAAG
>NZ_JAAGOG010000461.1:0-922 GCF_010747425.1 Nostoc sp. UIC 10630 | reverse complement strand
CTGCTCCTCTGCTCCCCTGCCCCCCTTCCTCAAAATTTCCTAACAAAACCACACTAAACTGCTCAGAAACCACCAATGTAAACCTTCGCCTTTGCCACTCCACAGGTATGCAAATCCGCGCCAAAACAGCTTCTGTCAGTACCAGAGTGGCACTTTCCACTGTTTGAGCCATTTGTTCCAACAATTCCCCAAGCTGATTAAATACAACAATAGGCAAGGTTCGAGAAAAGCTCAAATCAGGAGAACTAAGCATTTTTAATCATTACTGGTAAGAGGGGACTAAATGCAGGGAAAAAGTTTGTTTTGATTGTGTAATAACCAATAGTTTAAGACGGTAATACAGCATTATGCATCGTATAAGTAGCACATCGGGTGGATGGAATCAGTCAGAGGGTTTAATTTTTCTAGAACAAACTCCAGCGCCTTTCGTGTTGATTACGGCTGCTGATACCGACATTCAAACTTTGGCAGTTGCGGTTACGAAATTACCTCCACAATTTCCTGCCTTAAGAGTCGCCAATCTATTGCAATTGCAGCAACAGTTAAGCATAGATACTTATGGAGAGCAAGTTTTAGAGCTTGCTCAGGTAATTATTTTGCGCCTGTTAGGAGGACGTTCTTACTGGGGTTATGGCTTAGAAGTAGTGCAAGAAATTGTGCAACGTAATGGTAGAACCCTCATTGTAATGCCAGGGGACGACGCTTTTGATCCCGACTTAATTTCTCAGTCTACCGTGCCTTTAAGTGTTGCTAACCAGGTATGGCAGTATTTTAGCGAAGGCGGCGTAGAAAATTTTGTTAATGCTCTGCAATTTATCTCCGATAGTTGCTTGTCAACTGTATACAATCCCCTGCCACCTCGGCCGATTCCCCGTGTGGGATTGTATGAATGGGGAATGGGAGCAGGGGGAGCAGGGGAGGC